>JAMFSG010000233.1 GCA_026225155.1 Verrucomicrobiota bacterium | reverse complement strand
GCAGGTCGTTTCCTCCAGACACACGCGGCGGGTTTGGTTCAGGCTCACGGCCCGGCTGTAGGTGAGATCGAACACAGTGATCAAATCACGACTCGCAGAACGCAGCAGCGCATCCTGATAGCTTCCCTTCATTTCCGGGATGATCAGGGCGATGAGGATGCCGATGATGGTGACGACCACCATGAGTTCGATGAGGGTGAAAGCGCGTCGCTGGCGCGGAAATTCCAAATTCCAACAGCCAACATCCAGAGAATTTCCAAAATTCAAACACCTGGTGCGTCGTCGCAACTCGGAGCTTGGTGCTTTGGGCAGCTTCCTCACCGAATATGGAGGCGCGACATTCATTACCAATTGCCGATGTCCGCGTTCGCGCCGTCGCCACCATCCGCGCCATCCGCGCCGCGCGACCAAATATCGAAGCTCGTCGTGTGATGTGTGCCCGGAACGATGTATTGATACGGATTGCCCCACGGATCGTTGCGCAATTGTTTGACATAAGGGCCGCGCCATTTTTGGTCGGCACCCGCTGGCGCAGTGACCAACGCCGCCAAACCTTCTTCCGCAGTCGGATAGCGATCCATGTGGACGTAAAAGCGTTCGAGCGCAGAATCAATTTCGGCGACCTGCGCCTTGGCCGCGCTGATTTTCGCATCCTGCGTCGTGCCAATAAATTGCGGAATGATGGTCGCCGCGAGAATGCCGAGGATGACCACGACCACCATGATTTCAATCAGCGTAAAAGCGGCGGACGTTTTTTGCTTCAATGATATTTTCATGCGTTATTTTTGATTGGTTAAAATTATTTAATGAATGGCGCTGCTCATCTTGAAAATCGGCAGCAAAATCGCGATGACGATGAATCCCACCAGCGCGCCGACGACCATGATCAACGCGGGCGCGAGCAAGGAGATCAAAATTTTTGTGCGCGCTCGCATGTGACGTTCCTCGATGTCCGCGACTTTGAGCAACATGTCGTCGAGCGTGCCCGTTTGTTCGCCGACATCAATCATCTGGATCACCGTGCCGGGAAAAATTCCCAATTTGCGCAACGGCGTGGCCAGCGAATCGCCGCCGCGCGTTTCTTCCGCGACGCGCGCGATTTGCGCCGCCAGCACGGAATTGCCGATGGTGTTTTCAACAATTTTCAGCGCGGGCAACAATGAAACACCGCTGCGAACGAGTGTTCCAAGCGTTCGCGCAAATCGTCCCAAAGCCGAAGCGCGCACGACTTGGCCGATGAGCGGCAAACGTAATTTGAGTTTGTCGAAATTCTCTGCGCCCGCCGGCGTGCGCAGATACCAGCGCGTGCCAAAAAAAACGGCGATAATTCCAACCAAAAGCCCCGGCCAATAATGATGAAACAAGCCGCTGACGCGCAGAAGAATCAAAGTCGGCAGCGGCAAAACAGGCAGCATATCTTCCAACATGCTGAACAATCGCGGCAACACGACGGTCAGCAAAACCGTCACGGTGCACAGGCCGAAGATCAAAACAAAAACCGGATAGGCGATGGCGGCATTCACTTCGCTGCGGACTTCATCTTCGTGCTCCAGCAGGTCGGCGAGGTCGGCCATGACTTTCGGCAGCACGCCGCCTTCTTCGCCGACGCGCACCATGCTGGAATAAAGTTTCGTGAATAATTTCGGGTGTTCTTCCAGCGCGACCGAAAACGACGCGCCTTTGCGCACGGCCTCGGAAATTTCTTTGACCACGCTTTTGAGCGCCGGATTGGTTTCTTCCTCGCCCAAACTATTGAGCGCCTGCGGAATCGGAATCGCCGCGCCGAGCAGCGCACTGATCTCACGCGTCAACGCCGTGATGTCCTTGCGCTTGATGCGATTGCCGAATGAAAATGAAGTTGCCGTCGGCGAATTATTTTGAACTTCTGAATTGGATTTTCCCGCCGCACCATTGCCGGAACACAATTCGAGATTCGATGGAAAAAGTCCGCGCTGGCCAAGCAATTGCAGCGCGCTTTTGCGATCCTCAGCGGCGATGACGCCCTCGACGTTCGCGCCGTTGCCTTCCACCGCTTGGTAACGAAATTCGCTCATATCCAAGATTGGTAGGGATGGCGCGCTGAGCCGTCCGCGCCGGGTTGCGGCGCAACGAACTTGCGAAATGTCCGCGTAACGACGTTCGGTTCCGTCGCCTGACGCTGCGCTCGGCGACAGGGACATCGCAGCGCGATGTCCCTACCAGTGATTTCAAAAAATTCGCTCATTCCGATAAATCTCCTGATGACACGCGCAGGATTTCTTCGAGCGACGTCAACCCGGCGGACGCTTTTTGCAATGCGTCCTGGTGCATCGTCATCATGCTGCGTTGCGCGGCGGTTTTCAGTTCGGCGTTGGAACGTTTTTGCAAAATCAATTCCTTCAATTCCGGCGTGATGGCGAGCAGTTCAAAAATGCCGATACGTCCGCGATAACCCACTTGCCGGCATTCTTCGCAACCTTTGCCGGTGTAAAAAACGCCTTCGATTTTGCGTCCGCTCAACGCTTCGATTTTATCGCGCAGCGCGTCGGTGATGGGCGATTCCACGCGGCAATTTGGACAGATTTTCCGCACGAGCCGCTGCGCCAAAACGCCTTCGAGCGACGATGCGATCAAAAACGCCTCGACGCCCATGTCGAGCAAACGCGTCACCGCGCCGGTCGCGTCATTCGTGTGCAGCGTGCTGAAAACTTGATGGCCGGTGAGCGCGGCGCGGATGGCGATTTCCGCCGTTTCAGAATCGCGGATTTCGCCAACCATCACGACATCGGGATCTTGCCGCAAGATCGCGCGCAGCCCGGTCGCAAACGTAAAATTCCGGCTCGGACGAACGGGAATTTGCGCGACACCGTGAAGTTCATATTCCACCGGATCTTCGATGGTGATGATTTTTAATTCCGGCGTATAAATGCTTTGCAGAATGGAATAAAGCGTCGTCGTTTTGCCACTGCCCGTTGGGCCGGTTGTGAGAAAAAGTCCGTGCGGTTTTTCCACGAGCCGCGATAGCAACGCGGCGCGTTTTTCATCGAGCCCAAGTTCGGCGGCGGTGGAGACGCGGGAATTTTTTTCCAGCAAACGCATCACGAGACTTTCGCCATAAATCGTCGGCATCGTGCCCACGCGAATGTCTACACGCGAACCGCGATGATTGATCTGGATGTGCCCGTCCTGCGGCATGAAACGCTCGGCGATGTTCATATCGCCCATGATCTTGATGCGCGAAACGAGCGCGGCGTGAAGCTGCTTCGGAGGTGGCGGTTTTTCCTGCAACAAACCATCCACGCGATAACGCAGTTGCAACGAATTTTCAAACGGCAGCAGATGAATATCGCTCGCTCGCTCGCGCAACGCGGTGGAAATGATCAGATTCACCAGATTGACGACCGTCGGTTCATTCGCCATCACCTCAATGTCGTGGAGATTTTTGCCTTCGCCGACGATGGCTTTTTCCGGATTCAGGTTCTCGATCATCTTCTCGACCGTGACCTGATAACACTCGGCAATTTTCTCGATGATCTGTTCGACCGGCGCGGCAAATTCCTCGACTTCCAAACCGGTCAGCAAACGGATGTCATCCACGACCCGCTGATTTCCGGGCGCAGCAGTGGCGATGTGGATCGTGCCGTTGACAATTTCAAAAGGCAGGATGCGATGATTTTTTGCAAAGTTGGCGGGCAGGGTGCGGATGACTTCCGGCGGAATTTCCAGTTTGGCGAGATTGTCCAACGGATTTTGGGGAGAACTTTGCGTCGCCAAGATGTCAGTATCTTGAATTGTCAGCCCGAAATCATTCCCAAAATTTCCGGTCGCACTGTCCATGCTGCAAAAAACTAACCGCTGGCCTTGAGAAAAAACCGCATGGAGATGCGGCAAAATTCTGATTTCAAAAGGTGCTGGCCATATTTAGTTCTTTTGTGAACAGCATGGAAAGTAAAAAGTTGCGCGAAGTCTTTAATAAAGAAAACAAGAAAGCAGGAATCAAAGGTTTTCCTTAATTCCTGCTTTCCTTATTTGAATTTGAGCGAACGCTTTCGCAATTATTTTAATCTCCCAAACACGTTCCCACTTTGCGTGCGGTTTCGACCCATTGATGATCGGGCGGGACGGCTTTGCGTTTGCCGGCGACTTTTTCCAGCGGCACGGGTTCGGTGCCATCACCGCGCGCGGCAACCATGACGCCGAAAATGCCTTCGTGGATCAGATCACCGCACGCGCTGCCGAGGCGCGTTGCAAGCAGACGGTCGGCGGCGGACGGCGTGCCGCCGCGTTGAACGTAGCCAAGAATCGTGACGCGGGATTCGAGTTGCGTGAGATCTTCGAGCTGTTTCGCAAGGCGCATCGTGTTGCCGGTGTGTCGGACGTCGAGCGTCGCGAGTTCGATCTTCGCTTCTTTTTTGTCGTGCAAGGTGCGGGCGCGTTCCAATTTCTTTTCCGCAGCGGCCAGCGCGCGCGCGTCGTCCTTGCTCATCGCGCCTTCCGCGACGGCGACGATGCTGAAATTGGTTCCGTGCCGGCTGCGTTGTTTGATCGCGGCGGAAATTTTTTCGACGTCGTAAGGAATTTCGGGAATGAGAATTACATCCGCGCCGCCCGCGATGCCGGAACCGAGCGTCAACCAGCCCGCGCGATGGCCCATGATTTCCGCAATGATGACGCGATGATGGCTGTGCGCGGTGCTGTGCAAACGATCAATGGTTTCCGTCGCAATATCCATCGCCGTCGCAAAACCAAAAGTCGCGTCGGTCATGGCGACGTCGTTATCAATCGTCTTCGGCAACGTGATGACGTTCAAGCCGGCTTCGTGCAGACGCAACGCATTTTTCTGCGTGCCACCGCCGCCGAGGCAGACGAGCGCGTCGAGTCCGTATTTGTCGTAATTTTCGCAGATGACTTTCGTCATGTCTCGCGTGCGCCCGTCAATGACCATGCGATGCGGCTTATCGCGGCTCGTGCCGAGAATCGTGCCGCCGACGGTCAAAATGCCGGAGAGCGTGGATCTGTCGAGCTTGAGTTTGCGATCTTCGACAAGACCGCGAAAGCCGTCGCGGAAGCCGATGATTTCCATGCCGTAAAATCCGAGCGCGGTTTTGCCGACGCCACGGATGGCTGCGTTGAGGCCGGGGCTGTCGCCGCCAGCGGTGAGGATGCCGATGCGTTTGGTTTTGGCCATGCGAGTTCTATTTCAATTCAGAAAAAGATTTTGTCGAGCAGAAGTTTGAAAATTTTGCGTGAATTTATTTCCGCCTGTGCGCGGACAATTGACGCGGCTGTTTTCAAGTGGTATCAAAAGCCAATGCCGCGCAAGATTCGCCAGTTGATTTCGGACTTGGAAAAGGCGGGATTTATATTGGCTGTCGGCGGCAAAGGATCGCATCGCAAGTTCCGCCATCAACGATTTTCCGGTGCGGTGATTTTGAGCGGGCGTGACGGCGACGACGCGCATCATTATCAAGAAAAACAAGTCCGCAACGCTGTTCGCGAGGTGACCAAATGAAAACTGAAGACCGTTATCTGAAATTTGTTTTGTGGGACGAAGCCGATCAATGCTACGTCGGCCATTGTCCCGATTTATTTCCGTGGGGCGGCGTTTGCCACGGCGACACCGAAGAAAAAGTTTTTCACCAATTGCGTATTCTTGTCCGTGAAGAGATCGCGGAATTAAGCCGCGCCGGAAAAGAAATTCCCACGCCCGCCACCCGCGCCATGCGCGAAGCCGTTCTGGCTTGAGTTTTCAAGCCGCAAGATTTCCATAAAATTTTTATGAGCCAACTGCAAGATTCATTGGTCGAACTTATCCGCCGCACGTCGGCGGAAATTCCGGACGACGTTCATCAGGCCATCCTCGCGTCGCTGGAAAATGAAAAGAAAAATTCCCTCGCCGCCAACGCCATCAAGATCATTGACCAGAACATCGCGCTCGCGAAACGGAAATCGCAGCCGATCTGCCAGGACACCGGCAGCATTTTATTTTACGTCGAATGCCCGATCGGGTTTGATCAAATCACCTTCGCCGAGACTGCGCGCGAAGCCGTGAAGGCCGCGACGAAGAAAGGTTTTCTCCGCCAGAATTCCGTGGATTCGCTCACCGGCAAAAACGACGGCACGAATTGCGGCCCCGGCGCGCCCGCGTTTCATTTTCATCAACATCGTTCGCCGGAAGTCAGCGTGAAACTGGTTTTGAAAGGCGGCGGCTGCGAAAATGTCGGCGCACAATATTCTTTGCCGAACGAAAAACTACACGCGAACCGCGATCTCGACGGCTGCCGCAAAATGATCCTTGACGCCGTGTTGCAGGCGCAGGGCAAAGGCTGCGGCCCGGGTATTCTCGGCGTGTGCATCGGCGGCGATCGCGCGACCGGCTACGAACTTTCCAAAACGCAATTTCTGCGCCGGCTCGAAGACCGCAATCCGAACGCAGAACTCGACGCGCTGGAGCAGGACATTTTGAAAACGTCGAATGAACTTGGCATCGGCCCGATGGGTTTTGGCGGCAAGACGACGTTGCTCGGCGTAAAGATCTGCGCCGCGAATCGCGTGCCTGCGTCCTTTTTCGTGAGCATCAGCTACATGTGCTGGGCATATCGGCGGCAGGGCGTCGAACTTGATGTTGACGGCCAAATAAAAAAATGGCTGTATTAAATGCGAATTGAAGATGAACACGAAAATCTGCAAACATTGCGGAACAAGCTTTGATCCGTTCAAAAACGCGAAAGGATTTTATTGTTCATATTCATGCTACTTCGCTCAAAAAAAACAGAATACGGGTTACATCGCGAAAGAACGGGTTGATAAAATTTTTGAATTATATCAACGCGGCATGTTCGTAAAGCCAATCGCTTGTGAAGTCAGAACAAGCTTCTATCAGGTAAAAGAGGTTTTGCAAAAGGCCGGAATATTTGATGCGAGCCGGATGAAACCACAACACGTCAAGGGAAACAGAAGGATTTCGGATGAGGTTTTGGCTGGACGGATGATGGTTTCGCAATACGAACAAGACCGCAAAAGGCTTAAACGATTTGATGAGTCCAAACATTGGAATAATCACCCTGAAGTAACAAGATGGGCGTTCAACAAAACTGCTCGGTCACAATACTGGAAGTGGAGAAGCTGTCCATCCGTTCTTATTAAGCGCAGGCTCAGAACGCGTATTTACAAAGTGCTGGCAGGCAAACTTAAATCAGCACCGACTTTGAAACTGCTTGGTTGTTCATTGGAGCAATTCAAAGCACACTTGGAATCTCAATTCACTCGCGGGATGAATTGGCATAATTACGGACGTGGATGGCATATAGACCACAAAGAGCCGTGCGCAAGCTTTGATTTATCTAAACCAGAAGAACAACG
>JAMFSG010000232.1 GCA_026225155.1 Verrucomicrobiota bacterium | reverse complement strand
TCCGCATGGCCACCGCTGCCGGAAACATGGTCGCCGTGTCCGCCGAAGAAATGGCCGAACACCACGCTCAACAACGTGAATACCACGCCGACCACCAAACAGATTGCGTAAATCATCATAAGTCCGCTCCGTTTTGATTTCTGATTCTGACTACGAATGGAACACCGTCACCACCGCCAGCGCAAGCTGGAAAGGACACCGCCCAGTTTGAAGTGCGGCGACATGTCGCCGCTTTCCGACGACGAGACATGTCTCGTCGTTCAAAAGCGCGGACGTGTCCGCGCACTCCAAAGTGCATTGCCACGGCAAAGAAAAATCGTTTTCACTTCAGATTTCATACGACGCGACTATCAAACAATTTTTACGCGCAAACCGCAGCTATAATTTTCAACCAGATTTATAACCGCTTCCCGCTTGCCAAAATTTTAGCGTTTGGCATCGTCGCGGCATGGAATCGCATGAATTGCTCCGTGAAGTCTTCGAGAAAAAAACCGCCAAGGAAGTTTCCGCCGACCTCGAACTTTCCACTTCGATGATCTATAAATGGGCGCAGCCGTCGCACAACGATGGCGGCGTGGAAAATCCGCTCGACCGCATCGAAGGACTTTTTCAAAGCACCGGCGATCACCGGCTCATCCAATGGATCTGCCAGCGCGCCGGCGGATTTTTTATTCTGAATCCGAAAAACACGCCGCATCCGACTTACTTGATTCCCGCGACAAATCAGATCGTGCAAGAATTTGCCGACCTGTTGCAAGTCGTCGCGCAAGCCGCCGCTGATAATCAAATCACATCCGCCGAAGCCAAACAAATCCGCGCGCGCTGGGAAGAATTGAAATCCGCCACCGAAGGTTTCGTCGCGTGCTGCGAAGAAGGCAATTTCGGTCCGATGAAAAAAGAAAACGAAAAAACGATAACAACGAAACTTCAGCGTAACTGATTCATGGCAACCAACCTTCCCATTCTTTATCTCGCGCGCCACGGCGAAACCGCGTGGAGCCTTTCCGGCCAGCACACCGGCTTGACCGATTTGCCATTGACCGAACGCGGCGAACGCAATGCGCTTCAACTCGGCGAACGGCTGCGCGGAATGACGTTCGCGAAAGTTTTCACCAGCCCGCTGCAACGCGCGTCGAAAACTTGCGAGCTCGCGGGCTTTGGCAAGGTTGCGGAAGTTGACCGTGATTTGGTCGAGTGGAATTACGGCGACTACGAAGGCTTGTTGAGCAAAGAAATTTTGGCGAAACGTCCCGGCTGGCAGATTTTCCGCGACGGTTGTCCCAACGGCGAATCGCCGCAACAAATTTCCGCGCGTGCTGATCGCGTCGTGAAACGCGTGCGCGAAGTTAATGGCGATGTGCTGGTTTTTTCCAGCGGACATTTTCTGCGTTCGCTCGTCGCGCGCTGGCTCGGGCAGGAATTGAACGTCGGCAGATTTTTTCTGCTGACGACCACCAGCTTGAGCGCGTTGACTTACGAACATGGTTTGTCCGAACCGGCAGTCAAATTGTGGAACGACGCGCGCCACGTGACGGAATGAAAATAATTTTGCTGATGCCAAGACGAACAACCGTCGCTTTTTTGGACTGCGGTGGCAAAGCGCAGCGGCGACACCGCTTTCGCCCGCACGATGATTTCCTTACAACCAACCGCCGTGGCCGCGCGAAAGCGGCGTGGCGCTTCGCTTCCCGCCGCAGTCCATATTGACCAAAACTTTGCGCTGCAGGAATGTGATGGACAACGGCGCCGCATCGCGCCAACTTTTGTCGGAGAATGAACACGAGGAGTTTTTCACTGTCAATTTGACGCCAACTAAATTTTGAAAATGAAAGCCAAGCTCAAACCTTTGACCCAACGCGCGACGTGGAAAGCGCTCGCGGCGCACAGCAAACAGATCAAGAAATTGCCGCTGCGAAAATTGTTCGCAACGGACGCCAAACGCGGCGAGAAATTCACCGCCGAAGCCGCCGGATTATTTTTGGATTACTCCAAAAATCTCATCAACGACAAAACGCTGAAACTGTTTTTCCAGCTCGCCAAGGAATCGAACTTGCGCGGGAAGATTGACGCGATGTTCGCCGGCGAAAAAATCAACATCACGGAAAATCGCGCGGTGCTGCACGTCGCATTGCGCGCGCCGAAAAACGCGAAAATTCTCGTGGATGGCAAAAATGTCGTGCCGGAAGTTCACGACGTGCTCGATAAAATGTCCGCATTTTCGGATCGCATCCGCAGCGGCGCGTGGAAAGGTTTCACCGGCAAACGCATCAGGAACATCATTAACGTCGGCATCGGCGGCTCCGACCTTGGCCCGGTGATGGCTTACGAGGCATTGAAACATTACAGCGACCGCAATCTAAATTTTCGTTTCGTCTCGAACGTG
>JAMFSG010000231.1 GCA_026225155.1 Verrucomicrobiota bacterium | reverse complement strand
GTGTACTCGGCATCGAACGGAATCGGATCGGCACAGCGCAATTCATAGCCAAGATCTTTGTCAATGAACGTCATCTTGATGCCAAGTTTTTCGAGACGCACGGAAAGCAATTCTTTCATCAAGCGACCGAATTCGATTTCGCCCAAACGCAAGTGGCCGTGATCGTCGCGAACGACTTTGCCGAAACGTTCGAGCTGGCCGCCGGGTAAAGCCGCGACCAAACCTTGTTCGCCGAGCGATTCAATCAAACCTTCCGCGAGGACGACGAGGCCATAGTTCGAGCCTTCGGCTTTGCGCTTGATGATGGAGCCGATGATGATGTCGCAAACTTCATCCACCGTCACGGTGCGTCCGCGAAATTCTTCGGAAATCACCGAAAGCGTTGCAGCAGAAGCTTTTGCGATGCCCAGCGCGAGATGGCCGGCGGCGCGCCCCATGCTGATGATGAGATACCAACGCGAGGTCGTGCGCGCATCTTCCATCAAATTACGGACGATCTGCACGCCGTAATGCCGCGCCGTTTCGTAGCCAAACGTTGGTGCAGTTCCGGGCAACGGCAAGTCGTTATCAATGGTTTTTGGAACGTGCGCGACTTTGATTTTTCCGCCGCTGCGTTTCGCGACGTGGCTAGCGGAGAAAGCCGTGTCATCGCCGCCGATGGAAACGAGCGCGGTGATGCCGAGTTTTTCAAACACGGTGAAAATATTTTGCATCTGCTGCTCGGACTTGGTCGGGTTCGTGCGCGCCGTGCCGAGAATCGAACCGCCTTTGCTGTGAATATCTTTCACGTCGCGGATGGACAATGGCTTGATCTGCGTCATGTCGCCCGCCGCAATGTGCTTGAAGCCGTCGCGAAAGCCGATGATTTCGTAACCCTGATTGATGCCCTCGATGGTGGCGGCCGCGATGACGCCGTTCAATCCGGGCGCCGGACCGCCGCCGACTAAAATTCCCAATCTACCTTTGCTCATGTGATGAATTGTTTTTGAATGTTGACCGCAAAGTTTCGTCAGCTTGCACACAACCGCCAAAAAAATTCAATTTCATTCTCGCGCCGATAAATCCACAATGAACGGAATGCAACGCGCCGTTTTTCTCGACCGTGATGGCACGCTCATCACGGAAAAAAATTATCTGCATCGCACCGAAGAAGTGGAAATTTTTCCGGGCGCGGCAATGGCGTTGAAAAAATTGGCGGACGCGGGTTTCAAATTGATCATCGTCACTAATCAATCCGGCATCGGGCGCGGTTATTTCACATTGGCGGATGCGGAAAAAGTGAACGAACATCTGTGCCGAGAATTCGCGCGCGACGGCATTCGCTTTGAAAAAATTTACATCGCGCCCGAAGCGCCGGACCAGCCGAGCCGCGGCCGCAAACCGTCGCCGCAATTTTTATTCGATGCGCGCGATGAATTTGGCTTGAACCTTGCGGAAAGTTTTATGATCGGCGACAAGTTGATTGACCTCGAATGCGGCTGGAATGCGGGCGTGAAAAAGAGTATTTTGGTGCGCACCGGCTATGGCGCGAAACAAGAACGCGAATCAGCCGGTGAATTGAAAAACGCCATCGTCGTGGAGGGTTTGGCAGAAGCGGCGGAAGTGATTTTGAAAACTGAATGATCGCCCTCACCCCGACCCTCTCCCGTCAAGTTGCGTTGGGGCAAGGCGAAGTCGGCCGGACGGGAGAGGGAGAATTGTTCCCAGCGTTTTTGGAAATACTCGCAATGGGATTGGCCGGACGGTCGAACGAACAAATTGCAATTAACGCTGGCTGTTCCCTCGCCCATCGGATGGGAGAGGGTCAGGGTGAGGGAATTTTTAATTTATGTGCGGCATCATTGGATACGTCGGGAAAAAATCAGCTTCACCCATCCTGCTCGAAGGATTGCGGCGGTTGGAATATCGCGGCTACGACAGCGCGGGCGTGGCGGTTTTGGATAAAGCTGATTTGGTTGTCCGTAAAAAGTTGGGGAAAATTGACGAAGGTATCGCGCGGCTTTTGAAAACCGAACCGGTCGAAGGCTGTCTGGGCATCGCGCACACGCGCTGGGCGACGCATGGCGTTCCGGCGGATAAAAATTCGCATCCGCATTTTGATCAATCCGAGAAAATTGCCGTCGTCCACAACGGGGTCATTGAAAATTATGACGCGCTCAAGCAACGGCTGTTGCAAGCCGGACACAAATTCAAATCCGACACCGACACGGAAGTGCTCGCGCATTTGATTGGCGAACATTATGCGAAGCGAACCGGTAAAAGCAGGTGGGGCGAGCGTCCTCGCGAGCCGAAATCATCGCCTGCCAACGGCTCGTCAGGAGCCTCGCCCCACCAGCCAAATAACAGCGAGGCTCTGTCCCAAGCCGTTTCCGACGCGTTGCGCGAAGTCATCGGCACTTACGGACTTGCGGTGATCTGCACCGATTTTCCGGATACGATCATCGGCGCGCGGCGCGGTTCACCGCTCATCATCGGCATCGGCAAGGGCGAAAATTTTCTCGCCAGCGACGCGAACGCCATCGTCGCACACACGAAAAAAGTTGTTTATCTGAACGACTACGACGTCGCGACGATCACGCCCGAACGCTTCGACGTTTCCAATCTCGGCACGGATACCGCGAACGTGCAGATCAGCAATCTGGAATTTTCGCAGGAAGATGCGGCGCGCGGCAAACACGCGCATTTCATGCTCAAGGAAATTTACGAGCAGCCGCAAACCGTTTTGAACGCGTTGCGCGGACGATTGGATTTTGAAGGCGCGACGGCAAAATTTGGCGGCTTGAATATGACGGCAGCGGAATTGCGCGGCATTGATCGCATCGTCATCGCGGCGAGCGGCACGAGCTGGCACGCCGCGCTCGTCGGCGAATATCTGATCGAAGAGCTCGCGCAAATTCCGGTCGAAGTCGAATTCGCGCATGAATTTTGTTATCGCAACGCGCCGCTGGAAAAAAACACCATCCTGCTTGTGCTTTCGCAATCCGGCGAAACTGCAGACACGCTCGCCGCGTTGCGCGAGGCCAAACGTCGCGGCCATCGCGCGCTCGCGATCGTCAATGTCGTCGGCAGCACGATCGCGCGTGAATCCGACGGCGGCATTTACATGCACGCCGGCCCGGAAATCGGCGTCGCCTCCACAAAGGCCTTTGTCTCAACGATTTCCATTTTGACATTGCTTGCGATTCATCTTGGACGGATGCGCCATCTTTCGGCGAAACGCGCGCTGGGAATTTTGCACGGACTCGAAGCGTTGCCG
Organism: Verrucomicrobiota bacterium; assembly: GCA_026225155.1. Classification (GTDB taxonomy): domain Bacteria; phylum Verrucomicrobiota; class Verrucomicrobiia; order Limisphaerales; family UBA11358; genus UBA11358. The sequence goes on along the minus strand of JAMFSG010000231.1, from coordinate 5,019 downwards.
AAGCAGATCGAAAAAATTCTCGCGCAAAAAGATGCGATCAAAAAGCTCGCGAAGAAATATGCGAAGGCCGAAGATTTCTTTTTTCTCGGACGCGGATACACCTTTCCGATCGCGCTCGAAGGCGCGCTCAAGTTGAAGGAAATTTCCTACATCCACGCCGAAGGTTATTCGGCGGCGGAAATGAAACACGGGCCGATCGCGCTGATTGACGACAAAACACCGACGGTTTTTCTCGTGCCGCAAGATGCGATGTATGAAAAAACTTTGGCGAACCTCGCGATGATCCGCGCGCGCAAAGGCCCGATCATCGCGCTCGCGACCGAAGGCGACAAAGGCATCAAACGCGTGGCCGACGACGTGATTTACCTGCCCAAAACACTCGACCTGCTGAATCCGATTCTCGCGACCGTGCCGCTGCAATTGTTCGCGTATGACATCGCCGTCGCGCGCGGCTGCGACGTGGACAAGCCGCGCAACTTGGCCAAAAGCGTGACGGTGGAATGAAATTTTTGCGCGGAATATTTTTTATCTCCGCGCTATTTTTCCTCGGCGGCATGATGGCTTTTGCGCGGCCAATTCCAAACTGGCCACCAGTGCAAATGAAACGTCCGCCGACGGATACCAATTCGCCCGCATGGCATAGCGTGAAAGTTTTGCCAAATCCGCATCTGCCGAAAATTCATTTTTGCGACAAACTGAATCCCGTTTGGTGGCTGGAAAATTCCGACGAACCGGTTCCACCAAAATGGTATTTGCCCGATGACAAAAACCGCAAAGTGAAATGGCGCTTCCGCAATCCATTCCACAATTTTGGTTTTTACGTCATCGGCATCGCCGACAAGAAATTTACGCGCAGCGGTTTTTATCCCGAACGCAATTCCGATCCGCATGGCGGCTGGGATTTGGAGATCGCGCGCCGTTGGATCGCGTTTTTGCCGTTCATTTCCTACGAGCGTCCGAAGATGAATTTTTATTTCGGCTGGCGCGAACATGGCGCTTTTGGGATGGAAATTAGATTTCACCGAAAGCCAACTTCGTGATCGTCCGCAAAATTTTGCTGGAGCAAAACGGTTTTAATCCGCAAGTTGGTTCCGATAATTAAAATGGAAACTCCCGCGCAAACGGTCGCCGAAGCCCTCGATGCCCTGACCTTGAACGAGGTGCAATTGCTGCTCGCGGAAAAACGCACGGCGCTCTCGACGCTGCGCACCGGCATCGCGGTATTTGCGTTTCCGCTCTCGGTGTTGAGCGTGCTCATCGCCACGTCGAAACTTTACCAAGTAGAAAAAGTCATGCAGTGGCTCGTGCCGTTGCTGGCGCTCAATCTTGGCCTCGTCGTGCTCGGCATTTATCTCATCACGCGCGCGGTGCGGCACATCCGGCATTACGACCGCATGATTGACAGTTTGAAACGCAAACATGGCCGGCTCGCGGAATTACTCGATTGAAATTTCATTTGGTCGCACAAAAATTTCCGATCAACATTTTACCCGCATGACAACTTTGCTCATCGCCACCCGCAACGCGCACAAGGTCGGAGAAATCCAAGCCATCCTCGGCGGACAATTTCTATTCCTTACGCTCAACGATTTTCCCGGCGCACCCAAAGTGATCGAAGATGCGGAAACTTTTTCCGGAAACGCGATGAAGAAAGCCGTCGAGCTGGCAAAGTGGCTGGCCGCCGATAATTCAAAACTCAAAACTCAAAACTCAAAACTCAATTTCGTTTTGGCGGATGATTCCGGCTTGGAAGTGGATACCTTGCACGGCGCGCCCGGCGTTCATTCCGCGCGCTTCGCCGCGTTGGATCAAAATGAAAATTCACCTGACGCGGACAACAATGCCAAGTTGCTGCGCCTGCTAAAAAATGTTCCGGCTGAAAAACGCACGGCACGTTTCCGTTGCGTCATCGCGCTGGTAACCGTGCCGCTGCCGAAAATTGAAAACGCATCACCGGTTTGTTTTGCAGATGATTTTGAAGGCCAAACTGAATTGTTCGACGGCACCTGCGAAGGAAGAATTATTCTGGAGCCGAGCGGAAAAAATGGCTTCGGCTATGATCCGCTGTTTGTGCCGGACGGATTTGAAAAAACTTTTGCCGAACTTGGCGATGATGCGAAAAATAAAATCAGCCATCGCGCGCGGGCGTTGGAAAAATTGAAATTATTTTTTACAACCAAGCAACCAAGAAACAAAGAACTTTGATTTTCTCTTTGTTGCTTTGTTTCTTCGTAGTTGAAAATATCCGAGCCTTCAAACAATCATTTCAGCAAACTGCCGATCTGGAGTTTTTTCCTCAACTTGCCGTTGTCGGCGCACATGGCATAACGATATTTGCCGGGCGCGGGCGGCGCGAAAAATTCTCCGCCGGCACATTCCACGAGCAAACTTCCGGCGGCAACATCCCACAAATTAATTCTCCGTTCGATGTAAGCATCGAGCCGTCCGCTGGCGACGTAGGCGAGTTCGAGCGCGGCGGAACCCATGATGCGGATTTTTTTGACGCGGCGCGCGAGGCGGTTCAAGTGCGGCATGCTTTTGTCCAAATTTTCTTTGTCCTTGGAAAAACCGATGGCGATGATGGCTTCGTGCAGATTCGCGCGCTCGCTGACGCGGATGGTTTTGCCGTTCAACTTCGCCTTGCCGCCGCGAATGGCCGTCCACAATTCGTCGGTGAATGGATCGTAAATCACGCCGATCAGAGATTCAAACTGGTGGGGCGAGAATCCGTCGAGCCGTGACTTTTTACGTTTCGCGGTTTTCAAGTTAGAGCTCGACGGAGTCTCGCTCCACCGTTCCAACGCGATGGAAACGCACGCGTGCGGCAGGCCGAAAAAATAATTCACCGTGCCGTCAATCGGGTCCACGACCCAGCGATATTTGGCGGTGACGTCGCCGGAAATGCCTTCTTCGCCAAGCAACGGAATTTCTGGGAATGCGGCGCGCAAAGTTTTTTCAATCAACTTTTGGCAACGAACATCGAGTTCCAACTTGATGTCGTGGGCTTCGGCAGAATTCACGCGTTTGGGTTTGTGCCAGTTGGCGTGCATGACTTTTCCGGCGGCACGAGCGGCTTTCACGGCGGCGGTCAGGGCGGCTTGATTTGAAATCGTTTTCATCAGAAAATTTCAGGCGATGACTTCGTTGCGCGCTTCGAGTTGTTCGGCTTGCGCGGTGCGTTTTTCTTCGAGCAGATTTTTTCCAGCGGCTTCGATGACGTGCAGCAGGTCGCCGGCTTCAAGCAAACGCGGCGCGCTGACAAAACTGGCGCCGGCTTCGTAAAGCGTCGGGATGTCGGAAAGCAATTCGGCATGCACGATGATTTTCGCATCGGGATTCAGTTCGCGCAACTGGCGGAGCAGTTTCAAATTGTTCGCGCCCTTGAGCATCGTATTCGGCAGCGAACAGATGATGATTTCGACGTGCGAAATGCCGGCGTGATGCAACACGTCGCGTTGCGTGATGTCGCCGTAGGCCACGCGCACGCCGCGTTGGTTGAGACGTTCGTTCACGACCGGATTAAAATCCACGACGATGATTTCGGACAAAAGCGCGGGTTGTTCGCGTTGGATTTCGGCGATGAGCGAACTGGCGGTCCACGAAAAACCGAGCAGGCAAATGCGTTTCGGCTTTTCAACTTCCTTTGTAAAAAAAACTGTGTCGAGGTCGTGCAAGTGCATTTTGTTCAGCCAGGGCACGACTTTTTGCAGGATGAAATTATTGCCGAGAATCGCGTAGGTCGAACCGACAGCGAGAAACGCAAACGAAAATGACGCGATGCCGAAGGTGTGGTCGGAAACGTCACCGCTCTCTTTGCCAAGCGTGAGCAGCACGAGCGAAAGTTCACTCAACTGGCAGAGGTTGATCGTCGGCAGCAGGCTGGTGCGGTAACCTTGCTTGAGCGAATACAATACCGGAAAAACTGTGGCGAACCGGCTGACGATTAGGACGAGGCACAAGAACATCATCCACAAAATGTAGCTCCACGTCGGGACGGGAATCGCCATGCCGAGCGAAACGAAAAACAGCGTCACAAAAAAATCACGCAAGCTCGTAACGCGCGCGGCGACATCCAGCGTGTAGGGAAAAGTGGAGATCATCACGCCCGCAAACAGCGCGCCCATTGCGGGCGAAAGTTTCAAATAATCTGCAAAACCGGCGAGCGCAAAACACCATGCGAGCGCGCCGACGAGAACGAGTTCCGGCAGCCGCGCAACCATTTTGAAAATCGGCGGCAGAATAAAACGGCTGGCGAGAAAGCCCACGACTAGCAACAAAACTACGCTCCCAAACGCGTGCGCCAGCGGGATGAAAGCGGGATTTTTTAAATTCGGCTGGACGGCGAGGAATAAAATTGTCGCCACATCCTGCAACACCAGAACGCCGAGCGTGATGCGACCGGCGAGCGTTTCCAATTCGCGTTTGTCGTAAAGGATTTTGACGATGATGACCGTGCTGCTCATCGCCGCCGCGACACCGAGATACAACGCTTCCAACCGCGTTTGCGCCGGGCCGATCAAATCAAAAATCAGCCAGCAAAACATAGCGCAGCCGACGATTTGCGCCAGCGCAGTGAACGTGATCACCTTGCCCGCGCTCAACATTTTTTTCAGGTCAATCTCCAGCCCGATCATGAACAGCAGCAGCGACAAGCCGATTTCGGAAATCGTGGCGATTTCGTGCGTGTTGGTGATCCATTTGAAACCGTGTGGGCCAATGGCGAATCCGGCGACGAGATAAGCGAGCAACAACGGCTGGCGGGCGATCTGCGACAAGACCGCGACAACCCACGCGGCGATGATGCAGATGGCGATATCCGTAGCCAGCCCATGTTCCATGCGGACGCAAACTTAACGAAGTCAACCAATTAGGAAAGCTTGAATTCAGGAAACTTGGCGACACCCGTAGCAACAATGAAAACTTTAAGCGGGTGGGGCGAGCGTCCGCCCGGGCCGGGCAATGCCAGGGAATTTGGCGGCGGCGGGGCGCGAGGGCGCGAGCCCCCCCAAATTAAAATTT
>JAMFSG010000230.1 GCA_026225155.1 Verrucomicrobiota bacterium | reverse complement strand
GCGGGACCTGACGGCCATTGCACATGACGACATGGCGCGTATCCACGAGTCCGCTGACCTTTACCTGGACTCGTTCCAACGAGCTGTCCACGTAGCGCACCGTGCCGCCGCCGCCCGGTTCTTCGCCGAGGACATGCCACGGTTCGAGCGCAGTGCGAAGCTCGAGTTGGATGTCGCGCTGCTCCAGATCGCCGATGCGCGGGAAACGAAATTCAAAATGCGGCGCGAACCAGTCGAACTCGAACGGATAACCGGCTTCCTTCAAATCGCCGATGACGTCGCGAAAATCCGTCTCGCAAAAATGCGGCAGCATCCAGCGGTCGTGGATGTCCGTGCCCCAGCGCACGAGGCCGTTTTGATACGGCTCCTTCCAAAATTTCGAGACGAGGCCGCGCAGCAACAGATGTTGCGCGAGGCTCATGCGCGCGTCCGGCGGCATTTCAAAGGCGCGCATCTCGACGAGGCCGAGGCGGCCGGTGCTGCTTTCGGGCGCAAATAATTTATCAATGGAAAATTCGGCGCGATGCGTGTTGCCGCTGGAATCAATCAACAGATTGCGGAACAAACGGTCTACGAGCCACGGCGGAATAGGTGGAACGGGCGACCCGCCCGTAATTGGCGGCAACTTGCCGCCGATTCCGGCAGGCTGGTAGCCTACCGGGACAGGCCGGTGGCCTGTCCCACCCAGACCTGTGAAACCCATTTGCTTGTCCATTTCCCGAAACGCGACATCGAGTTCGTAAAGCGAATCGTTGCGCGCTTCGTCAATGCGCGGCGCTTGCGACGTCGGGCCAATAAAAAGTCCGCTGAAAAGCCAGCTCAATGACGGATGATTTTGCCAATACGAAAGCAGCGAGCGCAACAAATCTGGTCGGCGCAACACCGGCGAATCCTGCGGCGTTTCGCCGCCGATGATGATGTGGTTGCCGCCGCCGGTGCCGGTGTGACGACCATCCACCATGAATTTTTCCGTGCCGAGTTTTATTTGCCGCGCCTCTTCATAAACCGTCGTCGTGCGTTCGACGAGTTCGTCCCAAGTTTTGCTCGGGTGCATGTTAACCTCGATCACGCCGGGATCAGGCGTGACGGCCAACTTGTTCAAACGCGGATCACGCGGCGGTGTTTCGCCTTCGATGACCACGGGCAAACCAGTTTCGGCGGCGGTTGTTTCAATGCCCGCGATGAGATCCAAATAATCTTCCGTCTTTTCAACCGGCGGCATGAAGATGTGCAAACGTCCGTCGCGCGGTTCAACGCAAAGTGCGGTGCGAATGATCCACGGCGCGGATTCGCCCGGCGCGGGACGGCGATTCGGATCTTCGTCCGGTTTCGGCGGCTCGGGTTTTTCTTCCGGCTTGCCAAGTCTTTGTTTGCGCTGACCGGGACCATAACCCGGCGGCAACGGCGCGGCGCGGCGGTTCGCGACGAGTTGACGATACGGAAATTCTTTCGGCAGTTCCGGCAGTTCCGGTTCCGACGGATCTTGCGGCCGCTGCCACGGATAATCTTTTTCCGCGACCCACGGCACGGAATCGAGCGGCAGGCGCAAACCCATCGCCGAATCGCCGGGAATCAGCCACAACGTGTCATCGTCGCGCAAAAACCAGGAGCCGGACATCCAGCCTTGCTGATTGCCATACCAAGTGCGTTTGAGCGGCAGCGTGTAGCCGACGACCGAGCCAAGCCCTTGCTGAAAAATCCGCGCGATGCGATCGCGTTCCTGCTTGTCCTTGAGATTCGATTTTTCCGGCGTGATGTTCGACGGAAAACGGCGTTCCTTCCACGAATAATAAAACGCGTCTTCGTAAGCGGGAATCAAATGCTCCGGTTTCACGCCGATCGTTTTCGCGAGACGTTCCGCCAACGCTTTTGCTTCCTTTGCGCCGTAGCCGTAATTTTTCGATTCGTCCGCGATGAGCGAATCGTCCTTCCAAACCGGCACGCCGTCCTTGCGCCAATACGCGGCGAGCGCGTAACGCGGCAGCGGTTCGCCCGGATACCATTTGCCCTGGCCGTAATGCAGCAGCGCGCCGGGCGCAAATTTTCCGCGCAACCGCTTGATGAGTTCGCCGGATAAAATCCGTTTCTTGTGCGACATCGCGGTGAAATTCCATTCCGGTCCGTCGGGATCTTCGACCGAAACAAACGTCGGTTCGCCGCCCATCGTCAGGCGCACGTCGCCCTTTTTCAGATCGGCGTCAATCGCGTGGCCGAGCACTTCGATTTTTTGCCACTGCTCTTCGGTGTAAGGTTTGGTGACGCGCGGCGATTCGTAGACGCGCGTGACGTCCATCTCAAAAGCGAATTCACATTCGCACTCGTCCACGCCGCCGGAAATCGGCGCGGCGCTCGAAGGATCGGGGGTGCACGCGAGCGGAATGTGACCTTCGCCCGCGAACAAACCGGACGTCGGATCAAGCCCGATCCAGCCGCCGCCGGGCAGATAAACTTCCGTCCACGCGTGCAGGTCGGTGAAATCTTTTTCCGCGCCGCTCGGGCCGTCGAGCGATTTCACGTCCGGCTTGAGCTGGATCAAATAACCGCTGACGAAACGCGCGGCGAGACCGAAATGCCGCAGCAACTGGCACAGCAGCCACGCCGAATCACGGCACGAACCACTGCCTTTTTCCAAAGTTTCTTCCGGCGTCTGCACGCCCGGTTCGAGGCGCACGAGATATTTGATGTCCTTCCACAACCGCTGGTTGATCGCGACGAGAAAATCATTCGTGCGCGATTTTTCCGCGTCGGGAATTTCCAGCCGTTCTTTTTTCGTGCGCCGTTTGACTTCGCCGATCAGGTCGCGCCGCAGCAGCGTCAGATATTTTGAGAACGCCGGCGTGAGCCAGCATTTGCGCTGGAACGGCGCGAGTTCCGTGTCGAGCGATGGATCGTAGGCGAACGGAAATTTTTCCGCCTGCGGTTCGAGGAAAAAATCGAACGGATTCAGCACCGACATTTCCGCGACCAGATCCACTTCCACGCAAAATTCGCGCGTCGGCTGCTCGAACACGAGGCGCGCGGAATAATTCGCCTGCGGATCCTGCATCCAGTTGATGAAATGTTTTTCCGGCCGGACTTTCAGCGAATAAGAAAGGATGCGCGTGCGCGAATGCGGCGCGGGACGCAACCGCACGACCTGCGGGCCGAGATTGACCAGCCGGTCGTATTTATAATGCGTCTTGTGATGCAGCGCGACGTGAATAGACATACAAATTTAGGATTTCCGATTTCCGATTTCCGATTTGGAAAAATCGCCCCCTAAAACAGAACTAATACTGGCCGACGACCGATTAGGCCACGTTTTCATCTCCGCACACCTCGAAAATAAATCCGAAAAATAGTGTAAAGCAAAATACCCAAAAGTGCTGAAGTGACCAAATATGCCAGCAACGAACCACGAATCAGATAAAATAGATAAACTGCGAGACCTAAATATCCAACGTAAAGAAGAGCCATCAACTGTCCGACTCGTCGTCTGACTTCTTGTGGTGTTGGTCGCTAGTTTTGCATCAAATCTTTCAAAGTGGCCTAACGATATAATTGTGTCTTAACATTTGGTTTCTCCGCTCACAAATAATTTTCCACCGGTTCCGCGCCGAGCGTGCCGGACAAGCTTTCCAAAAATTTCGGCGACTCGACTTCTTCCAGTTTTTTCCGCGCGCGCGTCAGTCGGTCGGCGATGCCGAGCGTTTCGACGACATCCGCGTGGCTCGTCTTGCGCAAAAATGCGTTGAGATATTCGACGTGACGTTTCCACAACTGGCGATCCACCGCTTGTTTCGCTTTAAGCCGTTTGGCATACCAGTCGCTCGCTAAAAGATTTTCGCGCGTGAACAATTTGCGGAATTCCGGCGCGTCCAAACCTTTGCCGTTCCATTCATCATGCAACATGATGTGCAGCAACGCTTGCAACGGCGGGCACGCCTGCTTGATGCTGCCATCGTCGAAATACATTTTTGCGACGCGTTTTTGCGTGGCGAGAATGTTGTCCATGCCGTCCGCAAAAATATCCACGTCCTGCAATTCCGGCTTCAACATCTCCGGCGTGAACACCGCGTGCGGATGATTGAATACGCGGCCGAAAAACGCGTTGATGAAACGCGCGTTGATGCGATAACCGAGGCGGCTCGCGAGAATTTTTTTGCCGCCGTGCTCGAAGTCTTCGAGCTTGTCCAAATAATTATTGGCGATGAGAAATTTCGGTTCGCGTTCTTCCGGTTGCATCCGGCAAAAAACTTCCGGCACGATCAAACTGACATCGTGATCCACGCGCACTTTCGGGCCGACGTAACCGGCGGCGGTGACGAATCCGTTGTTGCCGGTGAGGATGAACGACACGAGCGCGTTGTTCAAATCCATGATTGGCGGCAACGCGTTGAACGGACCTTTCGTGAGCGCGCCTTCGGAACCGGAGCCGGTTGTCGAAGGTGATTTGCCCGTCATGCTGCAAATAAATTCCATGAACAGCTCCGGCAATTCCATGTAATGGATCGGGCCGTAACACGCGAGCGAACGGATGCCGGGTTCCGGCGGATTATTGCGGCGACCGGGCAACACGGCGTCCACCGGCGTCGGCAACACGGCTTTCGCGGGCATGCGCCGACGCAGACGCGCGCCGGTTTCGGCGACGTAAGTTTCGACCGGATTCATCAAGTCGGGCCGCTTCTGCAAGTAACGCGGATTTTTCGTCGGCTTGCCGTCAACGATGCGCGGATGTGCGGACGAAATGAGATAATCCGGATTGCCGGCGGCGGCAAAATCGCGGATGAGATTGCGCATCGGTTTGGTGAATTCGTGAAAATGAATCGCGTCCGTCACGAGATCGCGCGCGTCTTTTTGCGTGAGCGGTTCGTAATTGGAAAAGAAATTATCGTTTCGCGCGAAATCAGATTCCGTCACTTTGTCATAACCGCGATGGATCGCATCGTCGGGGCGTTGGAATAAACGTTGTTCGCAGTTTTGAATAAATTTCAGCGTCGTGCCTTTGTCCATGCCGGACAAATTTTCCACGCGCGCTGCGGGCACGAGCGTCGAAGCCGTGATGTCGTCTTCGAGCTGCACTTTGACGGCGGGATGAAAATCTTTGCGCAAACCGAATGTGCGCCACGCGCCATCTTGGTCAAAACCAATCCGCAAACGCGTCGTGACGAGCACGCGATTGTCGCATTTCAATTCGTTGCCCTGAACGCCGTTGATGATGTCCACGCTGAAATGCGAACGCCAATCGTCGCCCCATTCCGGCTTGTAATAACGTTTCACGACGAAGACGAGTTCCTTGATATATTGCGGAATCGTCTCGACCCACGCGTTGTAGGCCGCGCTGAATTCGCGCGCGTCGGCGGTCAGCAATTTGATGACGGAACCGAGCGAACGTTCCGGCGACAAAACGGCGCGCGAATCTTTTTTCGCCGTGCCGGCGTAACGGTCGGAATAATCGCGATGGATCAGTTCCTCGACGCGGGCAAAATCATTTTTCATGTCCGCGACAAAAACCGGCCCGGTCAGAATCGCGTCCGTGATCGGTTTGGAAATTTCGGATTTGCCGCCGCCGGAAACCGTGCAAGGTTTGTGACAGACCAAACCTTCCGCCGCCGTGCCGACGAGCCGCCACGCGCGATTCGCGCCCGGCGGTTTTTCCATGCGCACTTTGTAACCGGACGGACGGATGTAAGTTTTTTCCGGCGACAATTTGATCGAGCGTTCGCCGGTTTCGTTGTGCCACGAAACGGTTTGTTTCTTCAGATCAAAATGCGCGTCGTGCGGAACGTAAAGCACTTCGGGAAATTTTTTATCAATGCCGTAACCCTCCGGCTGCACGTCCATCAATTCGCCATAAAGTTTTTTGACTTCGGCAAACGTGTGGCCGAGTTTGCGGACGTGGACGTCGCCGCTGAATTCTTCGCCGAGATCGTAGCCAGGAAAAACCAGCGCGCCGCCGGCGTGTTCTTCTTCGGTGTTGCCAAAAAGATTCGTCGCGTAACTGATCTGCGTTTTGACTTCTTTTTTGCAATAGCCGTAATAATTATCCGCGATCAACGTGACGATGACGCCCGATTCGTCGCGGCAGGTCAGCTTGAACGCGCCGCCGTTATTGTAGATTTCGTTTTCGTCTTTCCAGCACATGCCATCGCGGCGCTGGCGTTCGGTCGCTTGATCGAAGTGCGGCAAACCGACGGATTTTTTCGTGGCCTTGACCAAGTGCGGCGCGAGAATGACGCAACCGGTGTGGCCGCTCCAATGTTCCGCATCAAGCGCGGAATCATTTTCCGGCAGCAACGGATCGCCGCCGTTGCCGAAAATGCTTTCAACGAAATCGAGATTGCTGACGAGATTGCCCGGCACGAAGAAACGGACTTCCATCGTTTTTTCCGGCGTGAAACCGGGCACGGCGGGACACACGAGCGGACGCAGCAGCAGCGAGACAAAACATTCCGCCGTCTGCGGTTGCGTGGCCGTGAACGGCAATTGCATGATGTCGCGTGGCGGATTGAGCGCGAGCGCGAGCATTTTGGCGAACGTGATTTTCGGCACGCCGAGCTTGTCGTCGGGAATCGGCAGGCCGCCTTCGGTGACGTGAAAAATTCCCTGCGTCGTGCGCCGGTCGCTGCGCGGATTGTGCAAAACGCCGTTCGCGACACGATACGAACTCAAGATGCTTGATGTGAATTGATCCTTGTCGAGCGGCAGCGACAATACGCGCGCCAAACCCGGGCGATCTAAAGTGAACGTGCGCGTCGGCAATTTCGTCACCGGCACATCTTGCAGATAATCGTAGAGAAAAGTCTGGATGCGCTGGTCCACCGGGCAAAGATGATGTCCGAGCAAACGGTCTTTTTCGCGCGATTGACCGGCCATTGCCGCCGCGATCTCGGCGAATTCAGTATCGCCTTTGATGGGCACGGGCTGGCAGCCGATGTGCGCGAGCTTGACGTTGATATGCGCAATGAGATGCGCGGGGAGACTTGTGGAATTCATTGATGTTGCCGAACTATTCATTTTTGGAAATCGAATCAATCCTCCGATCGAACTCTTTGCCCATTACGATGCCTTGCGGATGTGGCATTTGGCAACCCAATTTCGCGCAATTGAGCGGTAATTAGACGATGTTTTTCAATGGATTCTAAATTTAAGAAAACTTACCGCTCGTCTCGCGGCCGAAATTCAGATAAAAAATCGGCGGGGTGAAATCAAAAGCCGATGCCCGTTTGTCCGTAGCGACGCGCATAATCATGCTCGCGGCGCTCTATTTTCTGGGCGGCTTGTTCGGCCGGCAGGCGCTGTTCCCGTTCGGCAAAGAAAATTTTGCCCTCGTCTGGCCGTCGCTCGGGATCGCGCTCGCGGCGATTTTGTTGTTCGGCTACCGCTTCTGGCCGGGCATCGCGCTCGGCGCGGTTTTGCTCGCGGCGGTTGACCGCATCCCCTTCGGCTTTTTCACCCTCGGCACGGCGCTGGGCAACACGCTGGGCGCGGTCGGCTGCGCGTTTTTGTTGAAACGCTTTTTCAATTTCCAAAACGCCATGGAGCGGACGCGCGACACCGCCAACTATTTGATTCTCGCCTGCCTGATCGGGGCCACCGTCAACGCCGCCTTCAACGCCGCAAGTTTGATTTACGTCCATCACTTTGCGTGGAACACGCTTTTTCAACACACGCTGGAATGGTGGGTGCCGAACACGCTGGCGGTGCTGGTCGTGACGCCGGCCATCACGACGTGGAGTTCGTCTTCGTTGTGGCGCTGGGATTTTCCCCGCGCCATCGAGGCGGTTTTTTGCCTGGCCGGATTGGTGGGCGGCACGTTGATCTCGTTCGATACGTGGCTGGTTTACGGCCTGCAACAATATCCGCTGGTTTATCTGCCGTATCCGTTTTTGGTCTGGGGCGCGCTTCGTTTCGGCCCACGCGGTGCGGCGACCGGCACGTTGCTCGTCTCGGCGCTCGCGGTTTATTCGTTGCTGCAAAAGCGCGGGCCGTTTGTCGCGGCCACCGAGACCGACAGTTTACGGCTCATCGGCAGTTACATCAGCATCGTGGCGGTGTCGAACCTGCTGCTCGCCGCCGCCGCCGCCGAACGCCGCCGGGTCGTGGCCAATTTTTCGGAAAAGGAAAAACGCCTGCGCATGGTCGTCGCCGACCAGGTGGATTTGATCTGCCGTTTTCAACCGGACGGCGTGATCACGTTTGTGAACCCGGCTTATGGCCGTTTTTATGACAAGGGCGAAAAAGAACTGCTCGGCACGGATTTTTTCAAAACGCTGGAACCGGACGAGGGGAAAAAATTGCGCGAAATCTTTCTGGAATTGCCCGAGGAAAATCCCGTCGTGAATTTTGACCGCCGCACGGTCGCCGCCGCCGGCCATGCGGAATGGCAGCATTATAATATCCGCCGGCTGCATCGCGAAGACGAGGACAACTTTGAATTTCAGGCCGTCATCCAGGACATCACGCCGCGCAAACGCGCCGAGCTCGCCGCGCAGGAAGCCCGGTTGTCGCTGGAAAAAGTGAATTATCAATTGCAGACGGCGGCGGCGGATGCGCGCGCGGCGGCGGCGGCGGCGAACCGCGCCAATTCCGCCAAGAGCGAATTTCTGGCGAACATGAGCCACGAAATCCGCACGCCCTTGAGCGGCGTTCTCGGCATGATTGAACTGCTCGCGCAGACGCGGCTTGATCGTCGCCAGCGCGAATTCGCCGATGCCGCCACGGAAAGCGCCAATTCCCTGCTCCATGTCATCAACGACGTGCTGGATTTTTCCAAGATTGAAGCCGGGAAAATGAACATCACGCAGGAGCCGTTTTCCCTCCGCGAAGTCGTGGATTCCGTTTTGGAAAATGTCGCGCCCGGCGCTGCGGCAAAAAAAATCACGCTCGTCGCCGTCGTCCGCCGCGAAGTTCCGCAACAGCTCACCGGCGATCCCGACCGGCTCCGGCAAGTGCTACTGAATCTTGTCGGCAACGGCATCAAATTCACCGAGCAAGGCGAAGTCGTCGTCCGCGTGCAGCAACAATTTCACGCGCATGGCAAAAGCAATCTGTTGTTTGAAGTCACCGACACCGGCATCGGTTTGACGAAAGAACAGATCAAAAAATTATTCCAGCCGTTTGAACAGGCGGACAATTCTTCCTCGCGCAGATTTGGCGGCACCGGCCTCGGCCTCGCCATTTCGCGGAAAATTGTCGAGCTCATGGGCGGACGCATCGGCATCCGCAACCCGACCGGCACCGGCTCGACCTTTTGGTTTGAACTGCCCTTCGATGTGCCCGCGCAGGCCGGCAGCGATTACAGTTTTCCCGGTTTGGTTTTCATCCAGGCCGTCATCGCGGTGCCGAACGCCAGCTTGCGCGAATCGCTCGTCGAGCAACTGCGCGGCTGGGGCGTGGACTGTCACCCGGTCGCGACCGCGACCAAACTTTCCCGCGTGATACGAAATGATTTGCGCAACGCCGTCATTCCGCTCGTGATTTGCGACGATGAAATGCTGGCGATCGGCGGCGCGGAATTGCGCCGTCAACTCGCGGAAAATCAGGAACGCATGCAATGCATTTTGCTCGCGAATCCCGCCGGCTGGCTTGGTGAGGATCGGGCTGACCCGTCCATCATCAGCAATGTCCTGCTCAAACCCGTCCGGGAACAACCCTTGTTCGCCGTGCTCGCCGATATTTTTGCCGAACCAAAACCGGCGGCGGAAAAAATTCGCGCGGCGGCACCATCCATCCATTCAGAATTGTTTGAACTGGAACCGGTCGCGTCCCGGCGCACGGCCATTTCCGATCTGCGTATTCTCGTGGCTGAAGATCATGCGTTCAACCGCAAACTCTGCCAGTTGATGCTGGAAAATTTTGGCGCCCGCGCCGATTGGGCCATGAACGGACGCGAGGCGGTCGAAAAATTCAAGACCGACGGCTACGACGCGATTCTCATGGATTGCAATATGCCGGAACTGGACGGCTTTGAAGCCACGGCGGGAATCCGCCGCGTGGAATTTGAAAACAAAGCGTCGCGCCGCGTGCGCATCATTGCGCTCACCGCCAACGCGCTCGTCGGCGAACGCGAACGCTGCATCGCCGCCGGCATGGACGATTACATCGCGAAGCCATTTACGACGCAGCAATTATATTCCGCGCTGCTCGCGTCCGTGCCGCCCGCGCCGGTCATCGCGCCCGCAGTTGCGCCTGCGAATGTGCCGACGAAAACCGCCGTCGCGGAAACGCAATTTGACCCCGCGCGGCTCGAACAACTTTGCAACGAACTCGATCGTCCGGCGGTGTTGACAATGGCGGCGGATTTTCTCGAAGCGCTGCCGACGCGGCTGTCAGAAATTCAACGGCTTCACGGCACGCGCGAATGGCAAGAACTCGACCGCGCCGCGCATTCGCTCAAGGGCATGGTCGCGCTGTTTGGCTTTCAACCGCTCGCCGACACCTTTCGTTCGCTGGAAGACGCCATCGAAACCACCGACGAACCGCGCATGCAATCGTTGGTCAAAAATCTCGACCAGCAAACCCTTTCCGCGACGGAACAACTTCGCAACTGGCTGCAAAACCAAAACGCGGTTCCGGCAAAATAAAATCCGCCGCGAATGAAAGTTGAACCCCAAATTTCGCCGCCGCGCGCCGATCATCGCGCTTCGCTGCGCGTGGAAGTCGTCTGCGAATTTTCCGCCGTGCGCGCGGCGGTTTTGCAACTGTGCGGCTGGCTCGGCGAAAAAGGCCTGCCGGAACCGGAATTGAACGCGTGGGAACTTGCGCTCGTTGAAGCGGCGAACAACGCTGTAAAATATAGCGATTCCGCGGCGCGTGAATTTCCCGTCACCATCGAAATTTCCTGCGGCGCGCGCGATGTTGAAGCGCGCATCACCGATCACACCGTAGGATTTGACTGGCCGCAGCAGATCGGTTTGCCCGCGACGGAAGCCGAAAAGGGCCGCGGACTTTTTCTCATAGAATCACTTACGGACGAGGCAAATTATTTCCGCCAGGCGGGGGAAAATATTTTAGTGCTGCAACGCGCGCGTCCGGTGGGAACGGAAATTTCGCCGGACATCGGGCAACTCGAGCGTCGTCTCGCCGAAACGGAAAATACGCTGGCGGACATGACCGCCGAGCTCGCTTCGAGTTACGAAAGCCTCGTCGCACTGTTCCGGTATAGTTCGGAATTGGGCGCGCAACTGGACTTGAAAGAATTTTCGCAACGACTGCTGCGCGATCTCGTTCAAATCGCGGAGGCCGATTGCGCCGTGTTGCGCTTGCTTTCGCCGGATGGAAAAAAACTGGAAACTTTTTTGGTTTTGCCGGAAAAAAATTCCGCGCCGTTACCGGACGTGCCGCTCGCGGCCAATTCAGCCTCGGCGGAAATCCGCGCCGCGCGTTACCGGCAGGATGTTTGGTTCAGCCCCGAAGAACCGTTGTCATCCGGCGATTCGTTGCGCACCGTGCTGCCGGTCGGCAACGGCGTCTGCCACGCGTTTTTTGTGGCGGACCAACTCGTCGGCACGGCGGTGCTCGGTCGCTTGGCGGCGGAAAAGCCATTCACGGCAGCGCAGGTAAATCTGCTGCACACGTTCGTGGATTTTCTTGCGATTCAAATTGTGAACGCGCGGTTGCTCGACGAACGCACGGCTTCGCGCGTGACGCGTCGTGAACTGGAGATCGCGGCGGAAATCCAGCGTTCGTTGCTGCCGGAAAAATTGCCCGCGTGTCCGCCGTTCGCGTTGTCCGCCGCGTGCCAGAGCGCATTCCAAGTCGGCGGCGATTTTTATGACGCGATTCCGGCGGACGACGGTGCGGTGTTATTGGTCATCGCCGACGTGATGGGCAAAGGCGTTCCGGCCGCGTTGTTCGCCGCCGTATTGCGCAGCACGATCCGTTCAATGCCGCAATTATTTTCGCGGCCCGGCGAACTGCTTGGCGCGGCGAACCGGATTTTATTTTCCGACCTTTCGCGCGTGAATATGTTCGTCACCGCACAAGTCGTTTACTTGGATGCGAAGCGGAATAAAATCATTTCCGCGAGCGCAGGACATTGTCCGCTGTTGATTTTCCAACCGGATGAAAACGGTGGAAATATTCGCAGCCAAACCGGTTTTCCGCTCGGCATTGAAGCGGACGTGATTTACGAGCAAATTGAAAATGGGATGTCGTCTGGCGCGGTGGCATTGCTTTACACCGATGGTTTGAGCGAGGCGCGCAACGAAAGCGGCGAAATGATGGGCGAAAAAAAGTTGCGGCAATTGCTCGCCAAAGCCGCCGCGCAAACACCCGATGCCGGATCGGGAAAAGAATTTTTGGCCGGCCAGCTCGCGACGTATCGTGGAAACGCGCCGTTGACGGACGACCAGACTTTTATTTTCATCCGCCACGAAAAATGAGCGACCCCAACCTCCAAAAAATTCTCATCGCCGACGACGAAGTTTTCATGCTGCGCCTGTTGGAGATGACCTTGAAAAAAGGCGGCTACGAAGTCATCAGCTGCCGCGACGGCAATGAGGCGCTTGCCGCCGCGCTCGCCGCGCCGCCCAATCTCATCGTGCTTGACGTGTTGATGCCCGGCCTTGATGGCCTCGGCGCGCTGAAACAATTAAAAGAAAATCCGGCCACGAAAAAAATTCCCGTCATCGTGCTTTCCGGCAAAGGCCACGCGCTTACCCGTGTCGAAGCCGAACGCGCCGGCGCGGTTTTATTTTTGTCAAAACCGTTCAGCCCGAACCAACTGCTCGGCGAAGTGAAAAAAATTCTGGAGCTAAAATGATTTTATCTGCGACCGGATTTCAAAATATGAAGCCGCCGGATTTTTGGCGCGCCTTAATTTGAAAGGCAGGGACATCGCGCTGCGAAGTCCCTGTCGCCGAGCGGAGCGTCAGGTGACGGAACGGGCGTCGTCGCGTGAACGTCTTGTCCATTCGTGTTGTGCCGCAACCCGGCGCGGGCGGCGCACCGCCCCCGGCCACCCCCAAAAAAACACCCAAGTAAATCTGGGCGTTTTTCAGCCTGCGTTTTATTTTTTAAATAACGGCTGTTTGGGCCGGCGCGCTGCGCCGTCCGCGCCGGGTTGCGGCGCAACGAATAGGCAAGACGTTTACACAACCACATTCGGTTCCGTCGCCTAACACTGCGCTCGGCGACGGAGACAGCGCAGCGCGCTGTCCCTACCGAGCCCGGTTTCACTACGTTACAAACACATTTGACCGATTCCATTTATGAAAGAAAAGAAAAGCAAATCGAAGCAGGACGAACAGGCGCAGTTGTTGAACCTGTTGAAAACCATTTTGCCGAAAGTGACGCATGATCCGGCGTTCGCCGATAAAATTTATTCCGCGTGCGAAGCCGAGTTGCGCACAAAAAATCGCGCGAACTCATTTGAAAAATTTTGCGAGCGGATCGAGCTGCCGGATTTGGAACCGAAAACGCTCGAAGAAGTGAAGCAGCAGCTCGTCGCCGGTTTTAGCGATGCGGATTTGGATATCGAACCGAATGAAGACGGCAAAGGTTTGCGCGTGGATGTTTCGCTGCCGGACGGCACGCAATTTCACAGCCGGATTCCCGTGCGTCCGCCGTCGCCGGAAGGCAGCGACGAAGCGGAAGTCACGCTGAAATTCATTCCGTTTCCCGCGAGCCTGCCGGGCGATCCGGAATTGATCTGGGCGCTGGCCAAACGCGAAAACATGACGAACGACGAGGCCGCCATCGCGCTCACGAAAATCGAGGATGATTTTTGGGCGTCCAAAACCGGGCAAAAATTGATCCGCGACCGCGTGGAAAAAAGTTTCCCGGAATTCATCGCCCGCGTGCCCGCCGGCTTGCTGAACGAAGTCGGCTTGAAACGGCATTACAAATTGCCGGAGCCGGTGAAAATTTTGCGCGGGTTGAAAAAAGTTTGAGCGGTGAAGTTCAGCGATTCAATTTTATTTTGAGCCGCTGTTTTCCGTGATGAATTTTTTGATCACGGCGATTTTCTGGCGGAAAATCGGTTCGCGGATTGCGCCGTTGGATTTGTCGCCGCCGTAGGGAATTTCGCAGATGAACTGCGAACAATCGGCGGTGACGACGGCCATGTTCGGCGCGAAGCCGCCTTCTTCCGGGCCGAAAAATCCTTGCCTCACTGCGTCCGGAACTTTGTCGAGTTCGTTTTCGTGGCGCACAAAAACCAGCACGAGGCCGTCGTGAAACACATCGTAAAAATGTGCCAGGCCGCTGTCGCTGCCGCGTTCCAAAGGATTCGCGGGCTTGAGCATGGAGTCCCATTCCATGATGAAACCGAGCGGCTTTTTTTCGTCCTTCGCTTTTTTCTTGGCGGCTTCCAGTTGATCCAATGAAAACGCCGCGCTTCTGGTCAAATAAACTGTCGCGTTCTGACGCGCGAATGAAAGTCCCATTTCAAACGGGTCGTAATGATATTTTTCCTTGATGTCCGGCGGCAGATTATTGAACGGCACGGTCACGCCGTGCATCGCATCACCCGAACCATAAACGAAGAAAAGCCCGTTGCGCTTCAAAGCCACGTCTTTGACATTTTCGTATTTGTGGCCGTCGAGCGTGGCGATGTCGTCAGCGAAACACAGCGTCAATGCGGAACAAAATGCGATGATCAGAAAAATGGAATTCGCCTTCATGATTTTTGGAAATGGTTTTGAAAACGAAGCCAGCTTTCAATTTGAAGGCCATTTTGTCCAGACCAAAAAAATCGCAAAACCATTTTTCAATTTCAATCGCCACAAAAAGACGCAAAAATCGCAAAACGGAAATTCCCTTTGTGTTTTTTGCGGCAAACCAATTTTCGCGGTTCAGATCGAAAAATCGTCAGCAAAAACTTTGACGTTTTTCAATTCGACGAAAACCTGTTCGCCGGCTTTGGGCAGGAGCTGCTGAAATTCTTCTTTGCTCAATTGCGCGGTGAACTGGCTACCGCCATTGACGCGTTGCAGTTCCAGATTCGCGACCGGGCCGGCGGCGTTGCTACGCAAAACGAGCGCGGGAAAAGTTTTGGTTCCATTCGCCTCGCGTGTGATGCGAATGTCGTGCGGGCGCACAAACGCGACGGCGGGCGTTTCGGTTTCGCCAGCGGTTTCGGGCACGGAAAATTCCGTATCGCCGATGACAACAGAACCTTCATGCACGCGACCGCTGAACAGATTCACGTTGCCGAGAAAATCATAAACGAACGGCGAGGCGGGATGATCGTAGATTTCTTCCGGCGTGCCGATCTGCTCGATTTTTCCCGCGCGCAAAATCGCGACACGGTCGGAAACTTCCAGCGCTTCTTCCTGATCGTGCGTGACGAACAGCGTCGTGATATGAATTTCGTCGTGCAGCTTGCGCAACCAGCGGCGCAATTCCTTGCGCACTTTCGCGTCGAGCGCGCCGAACGGTTCGTCGAGCAGCAAAACTTTGGGTTCGACCGCGAGCGCACGCGCGAGCGCGACGCGTTGGCGTTGGCCACCGGAAAGTTGCGACGGAAATCTTTTGGCGAGCGGATCAAGCTGGATGAGTTGCAACAATTTTTCCACGCGCTCGCGAATTTTTTCTTCTGGCGGACGCGTCGCTTTCGGACGGACGCGCAAACCGAACGCGATATTTTCAAACACGGTCATGTGGCGGAACAGCGCGTAATGTTGAAAGGCAAAACCGGCCTTGCGTTCGCTCGCGGGAATTGTCGTCACGTCTTCGCCGTAAAATAAAACCTGCGCATTGCCGGGATCGGGAAATTCCAGGCCGGCAATCGTGCGCAGCAACGTCGTTTTGCCGGAACCGGACGGGCCGAGCAATGCGACGAGCTCGCCGGACTCGACTTTCAGGCTGACGTTGTCGAGCGCGAAAAAATTGCCGAATTTTTTCGTTACGTTTTTGACTTCAACACTCATACAAATTTATTGGCTGGCCGCGCTCAATTCAGCATGTTTGCGTTCCGCCCAGATTTTCAGCGCGAGCGTGATGAGCGCCAGAAACGCGAGCACGGACGCGACGGCGAACGCGCCGGTGAAATTATATTCGTTATACAAAATTTCCACGTGCAGCGGAATGGTATTCGTCTGGCCGCGGATGTGGCCGCTGACGACGGAGACCGCGCCGAATTCGCCCATCGCGCGCGCGTTGCACAAAATCACGCCATAGATCAAACCCCATTTGATATTGGGCAAAGTGACGCGCCAAAAAGTTTGCCAGCCGCTCGCGCCGAGCACGCGCGCGGCTTCCTCCTCGGTGCGGCCTTGCGCTTGCATGAGCGGAATCAGTTCGCGCGCGACGAACGGGAACGTGACAAAAATCGTCGCCAGCACGATTCCCGGCACGGCGAAAATGATGTGGAAATCATGATCGTTCAGCCATTGCGCAAGCCACGGAAATTTCGGATTGTCGGCGTTCATGTAAAGCCCGAGCCAGCCTTGTGCGCCGAAAACGAGGACGTAAATCAAACCGGAGATCACGGGCGAAATCGAGAACGGCAGGTCAATCAGCGTGAGCAAAATATTTTTGCCGCGAAAATCAAATTTGGCGATCGCCCACGCGGCACAAACGCCGAAAATGCAATTCAGCGGGACGGAAATTCCGGCGGCGATGAGCGTTAATTTGATCGCGCTCAACGCCAGCGGATCGGCGATGGTGTGAAAATAAAAGCCAAAACCTTTGGCGAACGCCTGCGCAAAAACCGAGATGATCGGGATGAACAAAAACAGCGTCAGAAAAACCAGCGCGATGCCGATGAGCAGCCAGCGCACCCATGGCGGTTCGCTCGTCGAACGGCGTTGTGCCGTTGGACGCGGGACGTGCAAAGTGGTCGCAACGGGCGTCATGCGAGATTGTTGGCGTTATGGCGGTTCGTCCACCATTGCAGCACGTTGATTGTCAGCAGCAACACGAAGGAAAAAACCAGCATCACGACAGCGAGCGCGGTCGCGCCGGGATAATCAAATTGTTCCAGCTTGGTCATGATGAGCAGCGGCACGATCTGCGTTTTCATCGGGATGTTGCTTGAAATAAAAACGACGGAACCGTATTCGCCGAGCGCGCGGGCAAACGCGAGCGCGAAACCGGTGAGTAATGCGGGCGTTAATGTCGGAAAAATGATCCGCCAAAAAACCTGCCAGCGATTCGCGCCGAGGCTGGCGGCGGCTTCTTCGATTTCCGGCTCAAAATCTTCGAGGATCGGTTGCACCGTGCGCACGATGAACGGCAGGCCGATAAATGTCAGCGCCACCAAAACGCCGAGGCGCGTGAAAGAAATTTTGATCCCGAGCGGCGTAAAAAATTGTCCGATCCAGCCGTTCGGCGCGTAGAGCGTCGCGAGCGTGATGCCGGCAACGGCGGTTGGCAACGCGAATGGCAAATCCACGAGCGCATCAATAAATTTTTTTCCGAAAAAATTATAGCGCACCAAAACCCACGCGACGATGAGGCCGAAAACGGCGTTGATAAATGCGGCCAGCAGCGACGCGCCAAAACTCAAACGATACGCGGCGAGCGCTTGCGGCGAGGTGATGACTTGCGTGAATTGCGCCCAGGTGAGCGTGCTCGTTTTCCAAAAAACCGCCGCGAGCGGAATGAGCACGATGAGGCTCAAATAAAGCAGCGTGTAACCGAGGGTGAGTCGGAATCCCGGCAGCACTCTGTTTTTTTTTCGCGCCACGATTTAGAGGTTCGGAGCGTAGGCAATGAACTTCTGATATTCGAGCAAAATTGTTTGCAGCGACGCGACGAACGCGCATGACTTCAGATATTCCGGCGGCGACGGCGGCGTTTCCAAAATCAGTTCGAACGGACGCGGACGCGCCTTCGCGGGCGCGCTCAAAACGCCGGCGTAGCAGTCGCGGATAATTCCGTGGCGCGCGGCGAAGCCGTCAATGACGGGGCGTTCGTCGCGCGGTAAAAACTTCTCGGCGGCAGCCAGCGCTGGTTCGATCAGATATTTCGTCAGCGTCGCGCCACGGACGATGCCGTAAAAACCGTGGCTCGTGTCGTCGGTGTGCAAAGAAATAATTCCTTGGAACGAACGCGAAAGCAGTTCGGCTTGAAGCAAACGGACTTCGGGTTCTTCGGAATTTTTCCAGAACTCGCGGTTCAAATCTTTGCCGCGACGCGAAAAACGCGTGCCGTCTTCAAAACCGGTCGGATTGCAAATGGGATAAAAGGATAAATAGTAACCGGCGGCGAGTTCGGGCTTGGCTTCGAGCAATTTGATGAATTGCACGAGCGCGTGCGCGCCTTCGGGTTCGTCGCCGTGGATCGCGGCAAAAATGCCGATGCGGATCGGCGTGTCACCGCCGCGCGGGCCGACGAAAAGATAGCGCGGCAAAGTGTAGGTTTCGCCGTTCACGTCAAAACGCGCTTCGTGATTCGCAACGAGGTTCGGCGAATTCGCGGCAATCTTTTCAAGCGGCGCGAGCAGCTCGGCGATAGAGCGGCGACCATGGCGCGACGATGGCGCTAAAAGTTTTGCTGGCGAGTCGGCGATGGTCATAATCAAGATTCAGTTTTTTGCGCTTAAATTCTTTTTTGAAGGAGCGGCGGCCTGAAAACCCAAAATCAGGCCGCCGCTGTCTTCGGAGGAGCCGCAATCTAGTTTTGCGGTTGGAAGATCTGGTCAAAGACGCCGCCGTCGGCGAAATGCGTGGCCTGGGCTTTCGTCCAGCCACCGAATTCCTGGTCAATCGTGACGAGCTTCAATTGGGTGAAATTGCCCGCATATTTCGCGGCAATGGCTTCGTTACGCGGGCGATAAAAATTCTTCGCCGCGATTTCCTGGCCTTCGTCGGAATACAAGTAGTCGAGATACGCTTTCGCCACTTCCGTCGTGCCGTGGCGTTTCGCATTTTTCGTGACGACCGCAACCGGCGGTTCGGCAAGGATGCTGATCGGCGGCGTGACGATCTCAAAGTTGTTCGTGCCGAATTCTTTCAATACCAGGTGCGCTTCATTTTCCCAAGCGAGCAAAACGTCGCCGATGCCGCGTTGCGCAAAGGTCACCGTTGCGCCACGTGCGCCGGAGTCGAGCACGGGAACATGCTTATAGACTTGCTTGATAAAATCACGCGCCTTGGCGTCGTCGTGATTGTAAGTTTCCAGCGCGTAAGCGTAGGCCGCGAGATAGGCCCAACGCGCACCGCCGGAAGTTTTCGGATTCGCAACGACCGCAGTCACGCCCGGCTTCACGAGGTCATCCCAGTTCTGGATGTTCTTCGGATTGCCTTTGCGCACGAGCAACACGATAGTCGAAGTGTAAGGCGTGGCGTTGTTCGGGAATTTTTCCGCCCAATTCGCCGGCAACAATTTCGCCTGCGACGAAATCGCGTCGATGTCATACGCAAGCGCGAGCGTCACGACGTCGGCTTCCAATCCGTTGATGACGGATTGCGCCTGCTTGCCGGAACCGCCGTGCGATTGCGAGACAACGACATCGTCGCCGGTTTTGCCTTTCCAGTATTTCGCGAACGCATCGTTGTATTCCTGATACAACTCGCGCGTCGGATCGTAGGAGACGTTGAGCAGTTTGACTTCCTTCGCGTTCGCCGCGACTGCAAGTGCGAGCACCAGCCCGATATTTAGTATTTTTTTCATGTTTTATATTTGATTTCTGAAGTGATTAAAACGCGAGTTGGACGCGCGTGAATATGACATTTTCCGGTTGTGCGGGCACCGCACCAACCCCGTGACCACCGGTAAACGACGTGTGCGAAAAGCTGGTGTTGATACGGATGTTTTTATTGAGATACCAGTTAAGTCCGAGCGACACCGCGCGGGCTTCGGAAGCCGCCGTCGTCGCCGTGGCGAGGCCGTCCGTGAATGCGTTGTTATCAATGTCCACATCCGCATAACGAGCCACAACCTGCCAGGCGCCCCAACCGCCGCCGGCCAAACTGAACGGATGCAGCGGCGTCACGCCGTTGTAACCGGCGTCTTCGCCCGTCAACACCCAGCCGGCGGAAATTTCCCAGGCCGTGTTCTGAATGTCATACGATTTTGAAGCGGAGCTGAGCGCCACATGCTGGTCGGAGATCACATATTCTCCCAGCAAACCGAACGGGCCATAATAGTAAGAAGCCTGCGGCGAGATGCGCCAATGATTGCCGTCCGCAATCGCACCCGTTTTGTAGGCAAAAAACGTCTGCTGGCCGTCCGTCTTGTAGCCGCTCGTCAATCCTGCTGTGGTGTTGTGGTCATATTCATAACTGCCGCCGACGCCAAAGCCCAAGCCTTTCAAGGCGTCAATTTTGGAGTTTTTCCATGGCTGCGCGAACAGACGTCCGGCAAATGCTTTGCCATCGTCCGAATCTTGGTTCACCGTCGTGCCGTTATAATCTGATACGCCGTCAAAAATTCCCGCCGCGTAGCTCAATGCGCCACCAAACAGGTCGCCGTGCAATTCCGCACCGAGATCGCGGTTCGGCACGAGATCGTTCACGATGGAACGCTCATTGAACGACGTGTAGGCATCCGCCTGCAATTGTTCCAAACCGACCGGCGACTTGAATTTACCCACTTCAACCTGCCACGTCGGATTGTAATGATAATTGATGTATGCGTCCTGAATCTGCACCGAGCTGCCGCTCGTCGTGCTGCCGCCAAAATCCGGCGTAAAGTTGAAATCAAAATCATGGAACACTGTGCCGGTGAAAATTGGACGGGCGCGGCGCAGCAGAAAACCATCGTTCGCATTGTTGATCTTATTTCCCACCAGAAATGTGCGGCTGTCCAACTGGATCAATCCGTGCAAAGTGGCATTGAAATTACCGTCGGCGGAACCGAAACTGAAACCGTTCGCGCCGAGCGAAATTTTTGGCTGCGTCTTCGCCAAAGCCGCCGCGTCATCCTTGTCGTTCTCGCGCTCGCGTTGCAGAATTTTGACTTTCTGGTCGAGCTCTTCATACGAGGCGGATTGCGGTGCCGCTGCGGGCTGTTGATTTTCCAGCGTGTTGATTTTTTGCGCGAGTTCCTGCACTTCTTTTTTCAACGCGTCAATTTCCGCCGCCTGCGAAGCGTTGGAATTGGTGGAATTGTCCGGCGTTGTGCTGTTGTCAGCGGCAAGCGCTGGCAGCGCGAATTGCAATCCGGCAATGGTGGCGACGGTCAGACGTTTCAGTTTGGTTTTGTTTTTCATTTTTTGCTTACGGTTATCCGTTTGGCTTTAATCAGTTTATGGTTTGTTTCGATGTGTGACTGGTCGAAATTTTTAAAAGCTTGCGCCGGCCGGTTTGTCCAACCGCACGCGTTCGGTTTTCTCGATCTGCTTGACGTGCGAATCGTGGATGACAATCTGCACCGCGCCGAATTTCAGCGAGGCGACCTGCCGCCGGACGACTTCCAGCCAGTCCAGATTTTCTTCCCCGCCGACCGTTGGCTTGATTTGAATTGCACTCATCTTAAATTTTTTGTTTGTCCGAATTTTAATAGCGACTATTTAAGTCGTTTTTAACTTCAAAATAAAAACCGGACATTTCCGGCATTCAATTGTAAATCTATAAACGACTTACAATGTCGTTATTTTCCATAAACCATCCCCATTGTCAACTATTTTTGAAATTATTTTTCAGATGCCTTCGCCACCGATGAACCCGGCAGAGACTTCTTTTTTACCCAACGGCAAGCCTTTGGCCACTTCCGCCAGGGTAGATTTGTCCATAAGACTGGCGACATAATTTCGTGCGTCGAAGAAAACGCGGCGAAACCGACAGACCGATTCCTGCGAGCAACGCTCATATTCATTGACGGAAACACAATGAATCGGTGCTAAAATTCCGTCAAAATGGCGCACCACTTCACCCATCGTGATTTTCGTCGGGCTTTTGGCGAGAAAATAGCCGCCGCGAATCCCAGCACTGCTATCCACCCAGCCCTGCGATTTCAGCGCAAGCATGATCTGTTCGAGAAATCGTTTCGGAACATCATTGCGCCGCGCGAGTTCGCGGATAGGAATTGGCTGGCCGCCAAAATGATCCACCAGCGTGAACATGGCGCGCAACGCATAATCCGTTCGTTTTGAAATCCGCATATTAAATAAAAACGATAATCGCAGTCGGTTTTAAGTCAACTGGCGAATTTGCCGTGCATTTATCTGGACTTGCTGGCTTCAACCAACGATGCGTCCGCCTTCGTTCAAGAAGATGCCTTTGAAATTCATTTCGAGAGCCTGCGGATTGGACGCCTTGGCCAGCGCTTCTTTTTCTGAAACTTTGCCGGCCTTGACCAGATTGAAAAGACATTGATTGAATGTGATCATGCCGTCGTCCGAACCGGTCTCAATCGCGGCGGAAAGTTTTTCCAGCCGGTTATCCTCGAGCATTTTTTTGACGAGCGGTGAATTGATGAGAATTTCCTGGGCCGGCGTCATTTTGCCATCCAGAGTTGGCACCATGCGCTGGCAAATCACGCCGCGCAGACAGCCGGCTAATTGACGGCGGACTTGTTCGCGGTCATCGGCTTTGAAAAAATCCAGAACGCGCGTAATTGATTGCGAGGCGGTGGTGGTGTGGACGGTGGAAAAAACCAAATGTCCGGTATCCGCGGCGCTCATCGCGGCGGAAACCGTGGTGGCGTCGCGCATTTCCCCGAGCATGATGATGTCCGGGTCTTGCCGCAAAACATGTTTCAACGCCCCGTGAAATGTCGCGGTGTCCAAGCCGATTTCACGCTGCTCAATCACGCTTTGGTTGTCTTCAAAAACATATTCGATCGGATCTTCCAGCGTGACGATGTGCTTTTTGAAATTGGCGTTGATGTGCTCGATGATGGCGGCCAGCGTGGTGGATTTGCCGGAACCGGTCGAGCCGGCGACCATCACGATGCCGCGCGGAGTTTCGGCGATGGACTTGATCTGTTCCAACAAGCCGAGCTGTTCAAAACTCGGCACGGCGGATTTCACATAACGCATCGCCAGCGCCCAAGAGCCGCGTTGCTGAAAAACGTTCGTGCGGAAACGTCCTGCGCCCGCGAGGTTGTAGGAAAAATCGGCTTCGCGGTCGTCCTCCAGTTTTTTCTTCATGTGCACCGGCGTCATTTTGTCCACGACGTTGCTCAACCATTCGTTCGTCGGAATCGGGCAATCAATGGAAATCAATTCGCGGCTGATGCGGAAAATGACCGGCGTGCCGACCTTGATGTGAATGTCCGAAGCGCCGCCATCAACGGCGGTTTTGAGAATTTTGTTAAACAGTTCCATGCGCGCAAAAGTAATTCATTTTCCAAAAAAACGCCAATGGGGAAAAATTCATTTTCAATCACGGATGGGCACGGATAAACACAGATGAAAACTTTTTATCCGCAGATTGCGCGGATTTTAGCAGATTTAATTTTTGAAAACTTATCTGCGTAAATCCGCGCAATCTGCGGATGCTTTTCCTTAATCCGTGTGCATCTGTGTCCATCTGTGCTTGAGTTTTTTTCGTGTGTTTCGTGTGTTTCGTGGTTAAAAATTTGCAATGTCAAAATACAAGATCGGCATCATCGGCGGCAGCGGACTTTATCACATCGAAGGTTTCACCAATCAAAAATGGGTGAAGGTCAAAACGCCGTTCGGCGCGCCGTCGGATGAATTTCTCACCGGCACGCTCGCCGGACGCGAAGTCGTTTTTCTCCCGCGCCACGGACGCGGCCATCGCATTCTGCCGAGTGAGCTGAACCATCGCGCAAATATGTGGGCGATGAAAAAACTCGGCGTTGCGTGGATCATCAGCGTCAGCGCCGTCGGTTCGCTACAAAAAAAATACGCGCCGTGCGACATCGTTTTGCCCGACCAATTCCTAGACCGCACCAAGCGCGATTTTGAACACACTTTTTTCGGTCGCGGCATCGTCGGCCACATCGCATTTGCCGATCCAATCTGCGAAGAGTTGCGGAAAATTATT
>JAMFSG010000229.1 GCA_026225155.1 Verrucomicrobiota bacterium | reverse complement strand
TGGACAACGTTGCGCACACGAGTTTCTTCCTGCCAACCGGTCTTGCCGTCGGCGGCAATCTCGCTCACATCAGCGGCGGCGGCAGTCCGTTGCTCTGGCAACATTTGTTTTGGTTCCTCGGCCATCCGGAAGTTTACGTTTTGATTTTGCCGGGCATGGGCATCGTGGCGGAAATCATCGCGAACAACACGCGCAAGCCGCTCTGGGGCTACAAATCACTCGTGTATTCGGCGCTCGCCGTGGGTTTCCTTTCCTTCATCGTCTGGGCGCATCACATGTATATGACCGGCATGGGCACGAAAATTTCCACGTTCTTCCAAGCGACGACGATGATTATTTCGATCCCGTCCGTCATCATTTTGACGTGCTTGTTCATGTCGCTGTGGGGTGGTTCGATCCGTTTCAACACGCCGATGCTTTTCGCGCTCGCGTTTTTGCCGATGTTCGGCATTGGCGGTTTGACTGGTCTGCCGCTCGGCTTCAACGTCAGCGACGTTCATTTGCACGACACTTATTATATCATCGCGCATTTCCATTACGTCGTCGCGCCGGGAACGATTTTCGGTTTGTTCGCGGGCGTTTACTATTGGTATCCAAAAATGACCGGTCGCCGCATGAATGAATTTTGGGGTCGCGTGCATTTCTGGTGTTCGCTGACGTTCATGAACCTCGTGTTCATGCCGATGTTTGCGCAAGGCATGGCGGGAATGTTGCGCCGTATGTCGGATGGTGGCGCGAATTATTCCGCTGCGGTCAACAGCCGCGCGGGCGCGGAAGTCATCGGCGGTTTGAGCGCGAACATGATGGCATTGCACGTCTGGATTTTGTGGGCGGCCATCGCCCTCGGCATCGCGCAAATCCCGTTCATCATCAATATTTTCTGGAGCCTCACGCACGGCGAAAAAGTTGGCGACAATCCGTGGCAAGCCACGACGCTTGAATGGCAGACGCCCACGCCGCCGCCGCACGGAAATTTCGCCCACGAGCCGCACGTTTATCGCGGCCCTTACGAATACAGCGCGCCCGGCCACGCCACCGATTTCACGCCGCAAAACGAACCCGAAAGCCCGTCGGCACCGCGAGTGGTTGTCGCCGCACATTAAAATAATTTCATGGAAATCCCCTACACAGTTCAACCGAGGCCGGACACCGGCATTTACAACGCCAAGCTCGGCATCTGGCTTTTTCTCGCGTCGGAAGTCATGCTTTTCGGCGGACTTTTTTCCGCCTACGTTTTGCTGCGCGTCGGCGCGGATTCAGGTTACTGGCCGCACGGCTGGCTCGACGTCCGCTTTGGCACGCTGAACACCATCCTGCTCGCGCTTTCGGCTATCACCACTTTGCTCGCGTGGGTCGCGTGCAAAGTCGGTCATTATGCCAAGTTCAAATTTTTTCACGCCTGCACCATCGCGCTCGCGCTGACATTTTTGTGCGTGAAAATGTATGAATACCACGACAAATGGATTCACTACGAAATCAAATTGAACAACGGCACTTTTGCCGACGGCCATTTGGTGGAAAAATCCGACGACTTCGATCTCGCCAAAAAAACCGGCACGATCACATTGCACGGTCGCATCGTCAGCGATGAAACATTGCTCTACGATTTGCGCTCGCAGAAAAATATTGAGCAAAAAGAAACCGTTGTTTCCGCCGCCGATATTTCCTCGATGGAAAATTACGGCCCGTGGCACAACACGTTTCTCGCGATTTATTTCACGCTGACCGGATTGCACGCGTTGCACATTCTCGGCGGCACTTTGGTCATCGGCTATCTTTGGGGGCCGGGCAGCAAAATGTGGAAGACCGACCATGAACGCTTCACGAACCGCATCGAAGTTTCCGGCCTGTTCTGGCATTTCGTGGACTTGGTCTGGATTTTCCTGTTCCCCGTCCTATATTTGACCTGAAATTTTGAACGAAAATTTATGAGCGATTCGCATCAAACAAAAACCGCCGTGGCTCACGTGGATGAACATCCGGTGGACTACAACAGTTATGTCCGCCGCTGCGCCTATATTTTTGTCGCCGTGCTGTGCGCCGTGGCCGCGATGATTTATATCTCGTATCTGCCGCATTACAGTTGGGCGGCGAAAGTGGCGATGATTCTCGCCGTCGCCAGCGTGAACGCCTTTCTTGTCGCCGGTTTTCTGATGCACTTGCTGTCCGAAAAAAAATTGATCTACACCGTGCTCGGATTCACCGTGTTCTTTTTCGCCGGGTTGCTCGGACTGACACTTTACGCGATGCAGGATTTTCCGACCGGAACGCAATTGCACTAAAATGTCACTCAAAGCCTTCCATCTAATTTTCGTGACGTTGCTGACGACGCTGTCGTTCGGCTTCGCCGCGTGGGCTTTCACGAGCGGTTATTTATTGTGGGGTGTTTTGGGAATTGCCGTTGCGATTCTTGTCATTTTTTACGGGTTTTATTTTTTGAAGAAACTGAAAAAGATCAGCTATCTATGAAAACATTCCGCAAATTTTCAAAAATGATTTTTGCCACCGCTGCGTTGACGGCATTCGCACCGTCGCCGCTATTCGCTTGCGCCGCATGTTATGGCCGTTCCGATTCACCGCTCGCCAGCGGCATGAACTGGGGAATTTTCACGCTGATGGCCGTCATCGTCACCGTGCTCGGGACGTTCGCGAGTTTTTTCATTTACATCGTCCGCCGCCAAAACGCGTTCGCCAAGGCGATGGAACAATCGTTACCGCAAAATTTGTCTGAAGCAAAAGTATGAAAGATTGGTTTGGCAAATACATCCTCGGCCTGCCGCCGCTGGCCTCTGAAAACGGCCAGGACGTGGACAACCTCGTCATCTACGTCCACTGGCTGATGATCGCGCTGTTCATCGGCTGGATCATTTATTTTTGCTACACCGTCAACCGTTTTCGCAAATCGCGAAATCCGAAGGCGGATTACGTGGGCGTGCGCAGCCACACTTCCAGCTTGGGCGTCGAACTGGCCATCGTGGGCATCGAAGCCTTTTTGCTCATAGTCATCGCCGTGCCGTTGTGGGCGAAGGCCGTGGATAAATTTCCCGCCGCCAAAG
>JAMFSG010000228.1 GCA_026225155.1 Verrucomicrobiota bacterium | reverse complement strand
ATTGACGCATATTTCTGAAATTAAGGCCCCGTAAATGCAGAAGCCATTTTTGACTGCAGCGGGAAGCGGAGCGCCACGCCGCTTTCGCGCGCCCACGGCTTTTTTCTTTGTTTGATTTTGGCTCGCTCGAAAGCGGTGTCGCCGCTGCGCTCTGCCACCGCAGTCCAAAAAGCTGCCGCCATCAGTTCACGCGCGATGATTTGAACGACAACGTGGCAAAACCCAGATACGCGTAAATCAAATATCGTAAATCGTAAATTCGGAAAAGCGTTTGCCAACTTTCATTCCGCCGCTAAAATTTCAAATTCGATGGAACCACTCAATTCATTTCCTGGTTTTCGCACCGTGCCTCGCACGGGCGTCATTTACGTCACGCACGAGGCGACGCGTCACGGTTTCAGCTATGGCAATGCCGAATGGGCGAATCTCGGCCAAGGCTCACCGGAAACCGGCAATATTCCCGGTGCGCCGCCGCGCGTTGAAAACGTGACCGTTTCCGCCGCGAGCCAGCAATACGCGCCGGTCGTCGGCAATAAAATTCTTTGCCAGGCCGTCGCGGATTTTTACAACGCCACTTACCGTCGCGGCAAAAAATCGCAATACACCGCCGACAACGTCAGCATCGCCAGCGGCGGACGCCTCGCGCTCACGCGTCTCGCCAGCGCGCGCGGCGACATCAACATGGGCCATTTCATTCCCGATTACACCGCGTATGAAGAATTACTGAGCGTGTTCAAGGCGTTCACGTCCATCCCGATTTTGTTGAAGGCGGACAGCGGCTACAAAATCTCGCTCGCCGATCTGAAGGAAGAAATTCTCGGCCGCGGTTTGAGTGCATTGCTCGCGAGCAATCCGTGTAATCCCACCGGCCAGTTGATGGAAGGCAAAGAATTGTCCGCGTGGTGCGAACTCGCGCGCGAATGCCAGTGTTCGATGATCTTCGACGAATTTTATTCGCACTACATCTACAATGCGCCCGACGCGACCAAACCAAAAATGGTTTCCGCCGCTGAATTTGTGGACGATGTGGATAAAGATCCAATCATCATCGTGGACGGCCTGACGAAAAACTGGCGTTATCCCGGCTGGCGCATCAGTTGGACGCTCGGTCCGAAAATGGTCATCGAAGCCATCGCCAGCGCCGGTTCATTTTTGGACGGCGGCGCGAACCATCCATTTCAAAACGCCGCGTTGCCCTTGCTTGATCCGAAAAATGTCGCCGCCGAAACGCTCGCCATCCAGAAACATTTCGGCAGAAAACGTGAACTGGTTTTGCGCCGTTTGGCTGCGATGAACATTTCTGCCGACGCCTCGCCCACCGGCGCGTTTTACGTCTGGGCAAATCTGGCGAAACTGCCCGCGCCGCTCGACGACGGCATGAATTTTTTCCGCGAATGTCTCAAGGAAAAAACCATCGTCGTGCCCGGCGTATTTTTCGACGTGAATCCCGGCCATCGGCGCAGCCAGGCGCGATACAAAAATTACTGCCGCATCAGCTTCGGCCCGGAGATTGAAAAACTGGAACTCGGTTTGGATGCGTTTGAACGGGTGATCAAAAAGTTCAAATAATTACGAAGCGAAATCCACATTCGGCACTTCTTGAACGGACGGCGGGACGCTGAAGAAATTGCCCTCGGGTTTGAAGCCAAACAGTTGCGCCACGAGATTGCTCGGAAAGGTTTCGCATTTATTGCGATAGTCGCGCACGTTGCCGTTGTAAAAACGGCGCGCGGCTTGGATGCGATCTTCCGTGTTCACCAATTCTTTTTGGAGCTCCAAAAAATTCTCGTCAGCCTTGAGTTGCGGATAATTTTCCACGACGACAAGGAGTTGTTTCAATGCGTCCACCAGTTGCATTTCGTCGCGCGACTGGTCAGCCACCGCGCCATTGTTGGCGGCGCAGCGATTCCGCAATTCAGTCACGCGTTCCAGCGTTTCGCGTTCATGCGTCGCATAACCCTTGACGGTCGCCACCAAGTTCGGGATCAATTCGTAACGCCGTTTCAATTCCGTGTCCACATTGCTCCACGATTCGCGGATATAATTTTTAAGCGCGATCAGTGCGTTATATTGCACGATGATAAAAAATGCGGGCAACAAAAGGATGCCTGCGCAAATAATCAAAACCAGCAACAGAATGTTCATGTATTTTGAGAGAAAAGATATTTTGGAAAAAATGAATGGACTTGGGCGAGCCGTTGTAAATCGAACTCGATTTGTTCGACCGGTAACTGTGGTTCAAATGCCAGCAAGATCACCGGACCCTGGATTTCAATTTGCAGGTCAGGGTTGGCCAGCAAAAATTCAATCATCTGCGGATTGCAAACGTCATAGGCAAACTTTTTATCATCCGAACGGACGGAAAAAATCCGTGAGAATTCGGCTGATTCAAATTTGATATCACCGCCCATGCCCATGGCTTCGGCGATTTTTTCACCATAACTTTCCGGGCCGATGGTCATTTGTGGGAAAATATCTTTGCCGACCAGCATGAGCATTGTGAGATTGTGGTCCGTCTTACTTTTGCCGGACTCAATTTGATAATGGTAATCGAAGACAAACAGTGAGCAGTTTTGATATTTGCCTTGCAGGACATCCGAAGCATAGCGATTGCTGCCTTGGCTTAACTGGTTCACAAATCTCCAACCCATGGCAAATCCATCGTCACGTCCGGGACAGAATTTTTCAAACGCCAGCCGCTCAGCCAGACTTTGCAGTTCCAGTGATCGTTCTTGGCGGTTACGATTCTGGTTCAGGTTCGTCAAAATTCCAACCACCACAATTATCGCGATGATTGAAAACTCGAGAATGGCTGTGCCGGTGCTTGGAAGGGTGGCGATGAAAAGGTTGAGCGGCTGATTGAACACGCAATTGTTCTAAATCAAAGTGGTGTGGCAAGCCATTACAATTTTGCGCGCTATTTCTATGCGTCATTTTTGCTTTCTTCTTTTTCCATTCGCGTTCATCTTGGCGGCTCGGTTTTTATCAGAAATTTGGCGTGAAAAACGCTGTCTTTATTGAACATTCATGATTTTGTGGTGGACATACCAGCAGCTTCGGGCGAGCAGCCCGCAGGCGCGTTTGGCCGTGATTGCCAAACTCGCTGAATCCGAATCGGCGGATTCCCTTGAGCCGCTGCTATTTGCGTTGAAAGATAAAGAACCCGAAGTCCGCTGTGCGACGGTCGCGGCTTTGGGAAAAATCCAGGATAAGCGCGTGATGGAACCTTTGTTGCAACGCTTGCGCGATCCATCCGCGCCGGTGCGCACGGCGGCGGCGGAAGTTTTGGGCAAACGCGGCGATGCCTCGGCGGTGACCGCACTAACAGCTTTGTTGCGCGATGTGGACACGGTCGTGCGCACGACGGCTTCGCGCAGCTTGGAAAAACTCGGCTGGAAACCCGGCGATGATTCGCAACGCGTGCAACAGATTGTGGCGTCGGGAAATTTGCTGCAATTGATTCCGCTTGGCGCGAAAGCCATCGGGCCATTGTTGGAATTGATGCGCAGCGGTCCGCCGGACAAGCAATTCGCCGCCGTCAAAGCGCTGGGCCAGATCAGCGATCCGCGCGTGCCGCCGGCGATGTTGGAAGTGCTCAAAAAAAATGATCCGGCTTTGCGCACGGCGGCGCTGGGAATTTTGGAACATCTCGCCGATCCGTCCACCTACGAAGGCGTCGAGCGTTTGATCAAAGACGGCAACGCGACGGTTCGTGGCGCGGCGATCGAAGCGTCAGTTCGCTGTGGCGGCAAACGCGCGGTGCCATCGCTGATCCGCGCGTTGAAAGATCCGTCGTGGGAAGTCCGGCACATCACCGTCAAGGCGCTCGGTTCGCTCGAAGACGCGGCGGCCGTGGATGGACTTTGCGGAATGCTGGATGATTCCGACCGCGATGTGCGTGAAAGCACAATTGCAAGTTTGGGAAAAATTGGCGACCGCCATGCGATCCCGTTTTTGATACCGATGTTGCTTGATCCGGAAAATGTTTTGCGCGCTGCCGCCGCCGCGGCATTGCGGAGAATCAGCCGGCAATGGGAAAAAGACGAATCCATCACACAAGTGTTGCCGCAGATCAAAGCCGCGTTGGATCATAATGATTATTGGGTCAAACACAGCGCGGTAAAATTATTCGAGCAACTGGGAATTGATCCCAACAGCATCGGCACAGAATCCGGTTCATTTCCAGATTCGCCCGAAACCGCACCGACCGAGCATCCGGCGTTTTCTATACTCGCGGATTTGCTGTTCGATCTCGATCGCGATTTGCGGTTGGCGGCGGCGGAGGCTTTAGGCCGTTTGCGCGAGAAAAATGCGCAGCCGATTCTCGCCGCCGCCATCCACGACGAAGATGATTTTGTGCAGGCGGCGGCGCAGGCGGCGTTGGCCGCGCTCAATTGATCTCCGGCTTGTGACTTGTTTTCGATTTTGGGCAAAGGCAATCTACGGCGGGGCGGCGCACCACGGCGGGCGCTAAAATTGTGAGCGACACGCAAAAACAAAACCAGATTTTGTTCGTGGATGACGATGACGTTTTCCTCGGAACAATCGGCGATCTTTTTTCCGCGTGGAGCCACGGCAACTGGCAGGTCTTCCGCGCGAACTCAGCGGACCAGGCGCTGGAAATTTTGAAGGTTCAAAAAATGGACCTCATCGTCGTGGACGCGAACATGCCGGTGCTCGACGGCGTGCAATTTCTCCGCATCCTCACCCGCCGCCATCCCGACCTGAAAAAAGTGATGCTCACCGGTTTGGCAACCGAAGAAAAACGTTCCGAGTGCCTCGCCAATGGCGCGGAACTGTTTATCGAAAAACCGCGCTCGTCCGACGGCTTGCGTTCCGTTTTCGTCATGCTTGACGAATTGATGACTTGGAAACCGCGCGAAGGTTTTCAGGGAATGTTGCGCAAAGTCGGTTTGCAAGACGTGATTCAAATGGAATGTCTCGGCCGCAATTCCTGCATTCTTGAGATCAATAACCCGCAGGCGGACGGACGCATTTACATCGAAGACGGCAGTCTTATCCACGCCGCTGTCGGCCCGGCGACGGGTGAAAAAGCGTTGCAGAAATTGCTCTCGTTTACCGGCGGTTCGTTTCAATTGTTGCCGTTTGAACCGCCGCCGCAACGCACCATCAACGGCCCGTGGGAATTTCTGCTCATGGAAGCCGCGCGTGTCACGGACGAGAACGCGCAAAAAAATGCCAGTGGTCTGGAAGCTTCTACTGCGGAAACTGCGGCGACGCGAAAACCCATCGCCAATGTTACTGTCGCTGAAACCTTGATCTGTTCCGAAACCGGTGAAGTGCTTTACGAATGTCAATGCGCGGACGTCATCCCGCGCCTCGTATTGCTGCAAAACATCGCGCAACAAGGCGTCGCGCTCGCGTCAGATTTGCCGTTCGGAAATTTCGACCGGCTGGAAATCAAACTGGGTGACGGTCGCGCTATCGTGCAAACCCGCGCCGATCGCCTCGTTTTCGTGCGCGTGATCAACCAACTCGCCGGCGCATGAACGAGACGCTGCAAAAATGGCTCACCGCCAACGTCAATGCGCCCGGAACGCTGGGCGGCGGCGTCCGTTTGCCCGATGGTGTCTGCGTCTGTCAAAGTTTGGACGAACAATTTCCGCCGGAAAAAATCGAAAAAATCCTGCAGCAACTGGCACAGGCGCAACTCCTCGAAGCCGACCTTGCGCCGCAATGGAACACCTGGGTTTTTGGACAGGGAAAAATCCGTTGCGTCATCCGCGCCGACGGCTTGCTGCTCGCCATCACCGTTCGCACCGAAACCGATGCCGTGCAAAATCTGGATAAAATTTCCAACGAATTTCTCGCGCTGGAATTTTAAGAGGTGGGGACATCGCGCTGCGATATCCCCGTCGCCGAGCGCAGCGTCAGGCGACGGAAAGCTGGAGTTCAAGCTTTAGCTTGTATGGACAGACACGCTAAAGCGTGAACTCCAACCTTGCGCCGCAACCCGGCACGGACGGTGCAGCGTGTTATCCCTACTTGCGCAAGTTTTGATTTTTCCCCCATTTTTCCTTTTCCCATTTTCAATTCGCCAGCATCTTATTTGCATGAAATTGTCCGCCGCCGAAATCCATCGCGCCGTTGAAATCGCTCTCGCCGAAGACCTCGGCAGCGGCGATGCGACCACGCTCGCGACCGTGCCGAAAAATCTGACTGCCGTCGCGCTCATGCGCGCGCGTGAACCGCTTTCGGTTGCTGGAATTCAATTCGCTGAAATCGCATTCAAAAAACTCTCGCCGAAAATTAAAATTCAAAAATTGAAGCGCGATGGCGCGCGCGCAAAAGTCGGCGAAACGCTGCTGAAAATTTCCGGTCCGGCGCACGCGATCTTGAGCGCGGAACGTGTTGCGCTGAATTTTACGCAACGGCTTTCCGGCGTCGCCACGGCGACGGCGCAATTTGTCGAAGCCGTTCACGGCACGAAGGCGAAAATTCTCGATACGCGCAAAACCACGCCCGGCTGGCGGCGGTTTGAAAAATATGCCGTCGCGTGCGGCGGCGGCACGAATCTTCGCATCGGTTTGTTCGACATGATTTTGATCAAGGACAATCATCTCGTCGCGTTGCGAAATGAAAAACCGAACGCCATCGCCGCCGCCGTTTCCCGCGCGCGTAAAAAATTTCCAAAACTGAAAGTCGAAGTTGAAGCCGATACGCTCGCTCAAGTTTCGCAAGCCGCTGATGCTGGCGCGGATATTATTTTGCTCGATAACATGGATTTGAAGTCGCTGCGCGCCGCCGTGAAAATCGTGAATGGCCGCGCGAAAACTGAAGCCAGCGGCGGCGTGAATTTGCAAACCGTCCGCGCGATCGCCGAGACCGGCGTGGATTTTATTTCCGTCGGCGCGATCACGCATTCCGCGCGCGCCGTGGACATCGGATTGGATTTTGAAACATGAAAAATCCTTCTCATCCTCATCGTCGTCCTCATCTTCAAATTTTGAGGATGAAGATTAGCACGAGGACGAGGGTGATTTCAAAATGACCACGGACGCAAAAATTTTATCCGCGCTGCGCGAAAATCCCGACGGCGTTTCGGGCGCGCAGTTAGCGGAGCAATTGGAAATCAGCCGCGCTGCGATCTGGTCGCGCATCGAGGAATTGCGCCAGGTCGGTTACGAGATCGAGGCCGGGCCGCATTTTGGTTATCGCCTCGTCAGTTCGCCGGATGCGCTGCACGCGGATGATTTGCTGGCACGGCTCGCAGGGACGCTCGCCCCACCAAAAATTATTGGTCGCGACATTCGCGTTTTCAAGGAAACGACTTCGACCAATGACGTTATCGAAAAACTGGCGCGTGATGGCGTGAAAGAAGGCGTCGTCGTTTTTGCAGAATCGCAGACGCGCGGCCGCGGCCGGCTTGGACGCAAATGGATTTCGCCGGCGGACAAAGGACTTTGGTTTTCCATTTTGCTGCGGCCAAATTTGAATCCGCAGGAAACGACGCAACTCACGGTCGCATCGGCCACCGCGTTGCGGCGCGCGATCATTTTGGAAACAAATTTGCGACCGGAAATCAAATGGCCGAACGACATTTTGATCGGCGGAAAAAAAGTCGCGGGCATTTTGACGGAGTTGAGCGCGGAATTGGATCGCGTCAAACACATCACGCTCGGCATCGGCGTGGACGTAAATGTGGACGCGAGCGAATTGCCGCCGGAAGTCCGCAAAATTGCGACGTCGCTGAAAATCGAGTCGGGCGAAAAAATTTCGCGAGCGGAATTGGCGACGGAAATTTTGCGCGAACTGGATGCGGATTACGCCAAGATTTGCGTGGGAAAATTTTCCGAGGTCGCGGACGAATGGGAAGCCGGCTGCGCAACGATCGGCAAAAATGTGACGGTGCAGATGGGCGACCGGAGAATCTGCGGCCGCGCGGAATCGCTCGATGATGACGGCGCGCTGCTCGTGCGCACGGAACACGGCCATCTTGAACGCGTCATCGGCGGCGACGTGACTTTAGAGAAATGAATCCGTAGATTACGCAGATGAACGCAGATTTGATTTTGAAACGGCTGTTTTCATCTGCGAAAATCCGCGTAATCTGCGGACAAAAAAATGATTTTACTTTTTGACATCGGCAACACGCACACGCACTTGGGTTTGGCGGATGGCGAACGCGTTTTGAAACAAGCGGACATCTCGACGCTCGCGTGGTTCGGCGGCGGCGCGGCGGCGCTGGTTAAAAAATTCGTCGGCAGAAATAAAATCACCGGCGCAATTTTGTGCAGCGTTGTGCCGCGCGCAACGCCGTTCGTTTACAAAACAGTTCGCGTGCTTTGGCAGCTCGATACGCTGGAGTTGAATGCAAAAACTATTCGTGGCGTGGGCATTGATTATCCAAAGCCAGCCTCGATCGGCGGCGATCGTTTGGCGAACGCGGTCGCGGCGAAATTTTATTTTGGCGGGCCGGTGGTTGTCGTCGGATTCGGGACGGCGGTGGCTTTTGACATCGTGAACACACAGGGAAATTACATCGGTGGCATCATCGCGCCGGGCTTGGCGGCGATGACGGATTATCTGCACGAAAAAACGGCGTTGCTGCCGCGCATCAAAATCCGTGAGATCGAATCCGCCGTCGGCAAAAGCACGGAAGAAGCGATGTTGATCGGCGCGGTGCACGGCTATCGCGGTTTGATCCGCGAATTGATCGGCGAACTGAAACGCGAATTGGGCGCAAAAAAATTGCCGGTGATCGCGACGGGCGGTTACGCGAAATTGATCGCCGCGAAAATGCCGGAGATCAAAAAAGTTGAACCATTGCTGACGCTGGAAGGTTTGCGGCTGACGTGGCAAGCGGCTCACGGCCAACGATAAATGAACGTCGCAAAAATTCCGTTCGCGGTGAAATTATTCGCGTTGCCGCTGCTGGGTTCGCTGTATTGGGAAAATTCATAGTGCAGCGCGGCGGACAGATTTTTCGTTATTTTGCGCGTCAGGCCGATGATCAGATCGTGGCGCGTGTAATCGAGTCCGGCCGGAATTCCGGCGACGCCATTGTTCTCCGCATAATCCGCGCGTGAAAAATTGTAGGAGATTTGTAATCCGGTTTTCTCGTTCAACGCGTAAGTCGCGGCGACATTCGCGGTATAAATATTTCCCTGATACGGCACAATGGATGCGTCGCCGTTGTCCGCCGTGACCGCGCGCGAATCACTGTAAGTGAAACCGCCGGAAAAATAAAATTGCCGCCACGGCGTGAGCACCGCGTTGAGACCGTAAGTCTGCAGATTGTAACGTCCGTCCGCGATGAAACCGCCGCTTGAAACAAACGCCGGCGTCGCGAGAAAAGCATCGAACGCCGGATCGGTTTTGGACGAATAATCCGTCGCGGTCAATTGATACGTCAGCGTGGTTTTGAGCCAGCGCGCGGGATGCAAAACGAGTTTCGTCTCAAACTGATCGCTGCGGATGTCGCGGTCGAGAATGAACGCGGGATAGCCATTCGTCGGGCCGGGAATGCCGCCGAAAAAATCCTGGAGATTATTGTAAGCCGTGTCGCTGTCCGAATGTTCGTATTGCGCGGTCAATTCCATCCAGCGCCACGGCGACGTATTGAAACCGGTTTTCACATCGGCGCGAAAATTATTCGCCGCCGTTTCGCGCTGGAATTCTTCGGTGTTTTCGCTTTGCCCTACGCTGTAATTATCTTCGCTGAATTGCGCGTCGCCGAAAACGACCGTGAACGGAATTTTGGTGAAGCGAAAATTTCCGGTCTGCGACGCCTTGAATTCGTCGAGGCTGGAATCGGCGGGAACATTGCTGCCCAAATCCAGATCGGGAACGCTGACGCCAAAACCATTTTCGCGTGTCCATTCGTTTTGCGTGCCGACGGAAAAATTCAAATATTCCAGCGGCGAAAACAGATTCGCGATACTGAAAATTTCCGATTCGCGGCTCAACGTGATTTGCTGGCTGCTCAAAACATTATTGAAACTAAAGGCGGGAATCGCGATCGTCTGGTTGAAAAAAACGTCTCCTGAAAGATGCGAATAATAAAATCCGCCGTTGAAAAACCACCAGTCGCGGATCTGCTTTTCCAGCGTCAACGTGTTCATGCCCTGCACTTGATGATAATTGTCACGCGTGTTGATGAATTCATTCGGCGTGTTGCCGCCGAGTAGAATCGCTGCTTCCGCGCCCGAATTTTTTTCGCTGTAAAATTCGCCGCGCGCGCTGTCGGCCAGAGTCCAGCCGTCGAAATTTTTCGTCACGTCGAGTTTGATGATGTGCGTGCGTTCGTTCACGGCTTGCGTCGCGGGATAAATATTTTTCCCGTTCGCCGTGCCCCAATCGAGCGTGGATTCATTGCCGACGCGATATTGATATTCGTAGCCAAGCACGATTTGCGGCCAGCGCGGCAGATCGAGTCCGAAATCAATCCACGCGCGACCATTGTCAACGTGCAGGTCGCGGTCGGAATTGAATTGCGACGGCGTCACGGACGGATCAAAACCGCCGTTGTCGTTGTAATATTTCCGCCATTGATCAAAACCGGCGTGGACGAAACCGAGGTCGCTTTTTTCCATCGCCAGCTTGAAATTGAAATCCTGTTCGGGAATTAGCGCGTGGCCTTCGAGCGAAATTTTTTCAGTCGGACTGATCTGTTCGGTGGCGGAAAATTTTTCCACGCCTTCGGAAATGCCGTCTTTCGTGCCTTCGACTTCGCGGAATTCCGATTTGTTGCCCGAAACGGAAACGGAGCGCAACGTCGGCGCAAAAACCATTTCGAATGCCGACGCTTGATTCGTCGTGTTCCAATTTGCGCCTTGATCAATCCACGTCCGAAGCAAGCTGATTTGCTGCAACGTGAGCGGATCGCCTTTGCCAACCGGCGGCATTTCCATATCGGGCGTTTGGCGCGCGACGTAATTGATGAGCAAACTTTTTGCGCTGTCGCCGGGAACGATGTCGTTAGTGTTATCATCGCCGCCCGCGAGTGCACCTTCGCGGAAATCGAGGCGAAAATTGCTTTTCGGTTTTTGCGCGCCGTGACAACGCAAACAGGACGCTTCCAAAATCGGCCGGATGTCGCGATCGAATTGAATTTTTGCATTTGCCGGCAGTGGCAATGGATTTTGCGGAGCGTCGGCGGCAAACAAATTTTCTCCGACAATCAAGGACAGAAAAAATATTCCGACGCACGATGCAAATTTTTGGTGGGGCGAGCGTCCCCGCGAGCCGAGGCATGCGCTTGCAAACAGCGGCTCGCGGGGACGCTCGCCCCACCGGATTAAATCGCCGCTGAATTTTTTTGCCGGAAATTTCATCTCAACACGCGCGGCACTTTTAATAACGCAATCGCGGATCAACATTTGAACCGTGAATGGCGGTGTGACAGCCGGACGTCCAACAAGTTCCGATTTGCAGAAAAGTCGTGTGATCGGTGTTGCCGATGTAAATGTGACCGGCGGGAACATTCGGGCCTTGCACTTGCGCGTGGCAGCGCAGGCAAAGGTTTGGATCGCTTTCGACGAGCATTTTCCGGTTGATCGAACCGTGCGGGCTGTGGCAAACGGTGCAGCCTTCGCGCAACGCCTCGTGTTCAAAAACGAACGGACGCGTCTGGGCTTGATGGCATTGCGCGCAACTTTGATTTTGCGTCGCCATCGCGAGTCCGCCTGCTGGTTTGAAAATATCGCCGCCGTGCGGATCGTGGCAGTCGGTGCAATTCATGTGGCCTTCGATGACCGGATGATGCTGCGGCAAATTAAATTCCGCGTGAACGTCGAGGTGACATTGAAAACAGGATTCAGGATTTTTGCCGGGATTGATGATGAATTTCGCCGCGCCGCCGGAACGGATGTGTTCGCTGCCGGGACCGTGACAGGATTCGCAACCGCTCTGGCCGGGCATCGCGGCATTTTCAAAATGCAGCCGCGCGTGCGGGCTCATCGGAAATTTTCGGACGATATCCGCATGACAATCGGCGCACGCTTTGTTGCCGACAAAATGCGCGCCGGGAATTTCCAGCGGCGCGACGACCGTGGTCGAAGTCGTGGAACAGGAAATCAGAAAAATCATCACGCAGGCCGAAAGCCCGGATGCGATGGCAATGATGTA
The DNA here is from genome assembly GCA_026225155.1 of Verrucomicrobiota bacterium. Lineage (GTDB taxonomy): Bacteria > Verrucomicrobiota > Verrucomicrobiia > Limisphaerales > UBA11358 > UBA11358. The sequence goes on along the minus strand of JAMFSG010000228.1, from coordinate 8,409 downwards.
TGCTCGTTTTGATTTCAAGATTTCTGTGGCTGGCTATTGGTAGGGACATCGCGCTGCGATGCTCCCCGTCGCCGAGCGCAGCGTCAGGCGACGGAACCGAATGTGGTTGCGTGAGCGTCTTGCTCATTCGTTGCGCCGCAACCCGGCGCGGACGGCGCAGCGCGCCGTCCCTACCAGTTTTTATTTTTGCGCGACGACCGCATTTGTGACGGCGGCGGCTTTGATGATTTCGGAAACAATCTGGTCGGACAAATCGCCGGTGGTTGGAAAAACCATCTGCAGATGGCCGGCAGCGTCAATGATCATCGTGCGAAAATTGTGGTTGATCGTGCCATCGTTGCTTTCAAAGGTGACGCCGGAGCGCCGCGCGAGTTCGCCGATCTGCGTTTTCGGGCCAGTGAGAAAACTCCAATGCGCGGGATCGTATTGGTAAAGCTGGCCGTAGGATTTTAGCATTTCCGGCGAATCAAATTCCGGGTCGAACGAGACGGAAAGAAAATGCCAGTTCGTCGGCGCGTTGGTCATGGCTTCAAGTTTTTGCGACGCTTCCTGAAAATTTTTCGAGAGCCGCGGGCAATAATCCGGCAGCGGACAGCGCGTGTAAAAAAAAGTTATCGCAAGGGCTTGACCCGGAAAATCGCTCAAGCTGACGGCTTGGCCAAGTTCGTTTGTGAATTTGTAATGGAGCAGCTCAAATTTTTCATCATGGACGATGGCGACGGAATTTGTCAGTGCCGCTAATTTCACAAATCCGATTTTTGAAAAGTGATCCACCCAACTTTCATTTTCGGCGACGTGAAGTTGAAAATTGATTTTGTCGCCGCGTTTCAGGCCGGCCAGTTCCGTTTCGTCTTTCACTTTGAACGGCATCGTCATCGCGCCCATGTAATTCTTGATGGCGTCGTGTTTGATGACGATGATTTGCGGCTTGAGTTCTTGGACGATGCCCCGCGCCACAAATGCGTGGACAGCATTTGACGAAGGCGAAGCTGGCTGCGCTTTTAGCGAAACCAGCATCGCACCGAGGAACAGACCGGCAACCAAAATCCAGCGCATAAAATGTTTTCAGCTTTTAAGGATTCGGCAAACGACCCACGCGATAGAATGATCCAGAATTATTCGCGTTCGGGTCGGTGAAAAGCGTGGAATTGACTGTTGCTTTGTTGGTGATGACGGGATTCCAATTCAATAAATTTGTCGAAACTTGCACGACGTAAGACAGGCCGATGTCCGAGCTGTAACTGAATTTAAAATGGTTCGCCGACGCAAACACCGGCGCGGTGACAGCGACGGGATTAGCGGCGATGACGCTGACGGTGATTGAGTTAGTAGCAGTCGCTCCACCGTTGTCGCTGGCGATGGCGGAAAAAGTGTAACTGGCGGCGGCGAGATTATTCACGGTGAAAGAAAACGGCGCGGTGGCGACATTGCCCAGCAACGTTGTGCCTTGCAAAAATTTCACGTTGGTTACGCTGCCGTCGGAATCGGCGGCATTCGCCTTGAGCGTGAGCGACGCGGGCGCGCTCAAAACAATTCCGCTCGCAGGATTCGTGATGGTCACGGTCGGCGGAACATTTATCGGGGCGGTAAGATTGGTGACGATGATGCTGCCAACCATCTTTTCGGGATAATGAATGGAACAATAATAGGAAAATGTGCCTGCCGTGTTAAATGTGTTGGTGAAAGCATGCGCCGGATTGTTGACTCCGGAATCCCACAATCCGTCTGGCGTGCCGGTGCTGCCGTCGCCGCTGGTGGTGGAATGAAAACTGCCGACCCAATTCCAGATCACCTTTGTGTTGATCGGAACGTTTGTGATCGCTGGGGAAAAAATCGGATCGCCCAAAGAATCACCCACCATCACGGTCACGGTCGGTGGTCCGGCCGCAGCGACCACAATCGAACCGGTGAAACCGTGAACGGTGCATTTATATGGAAAACTGCCGGTGGTCGTAAATTTATTAGTGAAAGTGAACGGGCCGTTGGCGATTGCCGATGCGGTCCAAAGTTGCGGAGTGCTGGTGCTGAAAACATTGTGAGAGGTCGAGCCGGTCGGCCACGTCCAGATCACCGTATCGTTGACCAAGATGTTGGTCGTTGGGGGGGAAAACGCAAAATTGATCACGCTGACATTGGCTATCGCCGCCCTGGTGGAAATTGCATGGCCAAAAAAACTGACGCTGGCACCTAAGCAAACGAACTGAAAAATATTTTTGATCGCTTTCATTTGAAATTTTAGTTGTTGTTTTCCTATGGAAACAGTTTCGTGTTCCTTCAACTGTGATGAGTGAGATAAAATTTTGTTCCCGCGCGCCGGAAAATTTTCCCGTGGAACTTTCCCGCGTTCTGCGACTCACACTTTCGACGCCACGCTATGGCTGAAAGCCCGGACTTTGAAGTTCTTGTGGCTCAATACTATGAGCCGCTGTATCAATTCGCCTTCAGCCTGACGCGCGACGAGGCGGGAGCGTGCGATCTTACGCAACAGACCTTTTGCGTCTGGGCGGCGAAAGGCCATCAGCTCCGCGACGCATCCAAAGTGAAAACCTGGCTCTTCACCACGCTCCATCGCGAGTTTCTCGGCTCACGGCGGCGGCAAAAACGCTTTCCGCACATCGAGTTGGAAGAGGCCGCGCTGGAATTGCCCGTCATTTCGCCGGACGCCATCAGCCAGCTTGATGGCGTGCAAGTGCTTCACGCGCTTGCGCAGGTGGATGAAATTTATCAGGCGCCCGTCGCGCTGTTTTATTTGCAGGATTATTCGTATAAAGAAATCGCCGAAATTCTCGACGTGCCGCTGGGCACCGTCAAATCGCGCCTTACGCGCGGACTGGGAAAATTGCATCAACTCCTCGCCGACCCGCAAAGTCAGCCACCGCAAACGTGAACTCTAACGAAGCCAAAACCATCTTGTTGCTTTACCGCCCCGGCACGGCGGATGCCGACGATCCGCAGATCGCCGCCGCGCTCGCGCTCGTGAAAACCGACGCTGAACTCGCGCAGTGGTTTGAACAACATTGCGCGCGGCAAAATGCGTTGCGCCAAAAATTCCGCCAAGTCGCCGCGCCCGCCGGTTTGAAGGAACAAATTATTTCCGAACAGTTCGCCGAAATCCGTCGCAATGCGCGTCGCAAAGAAAAAATCACCGCCGGCGTCGCGCTGTGCGTCACGTTCGCCGCGCTGATCTTTATCGCGCTCGCGTTGCTGCCGCGTTTTCAAAGCCCGGACAAATCGCTTGGTGCATATCAAAATCAAATGGCCGGCATCGCGACCAGCGGCTACGGCATGAGCTTGCTCACGAACGACCTCACGCAAATCCGTTCCTATCTCGCAAAAAACGCCGCGCCCGCCGATTACAATCTGCCCGCGCCGCTCGAAAAAATTCCCGTCGCCGGCTGCGCGATTGAAAGTTGGTCGGATAAAAAAGTTTCCATGATCTGTTTCCGCACCAATCCATCGCTGGCCGCAAATCAAAGCGATTTGTGGCTGTTCGTCGTTGACCGCAAATCCGTGAAACACGCGCCGGAAACCGAGTCGCCGCAATTCGCGCAATCCGGTCCGCTCTTCACCGCCGCGTGGACGCAAGGCGACAAACTCTACGTCCTCGGCACGCGCGGCGACGAAGCCGCCATCCGCAAATTCCTTTGATTGAGGTTCTTCGTTGGGAGGGACGGCGTGCCGCCGTCCCAAAAATCCGCTGGGTGGCACAGGCCTCCGGCCTGTCATTTCGGGCGTCGCGTCCGAAACAATTCGTGACGTAGATAGACTTTGGTTCGCCCGCACCACCATAATTAAAGTCCACCGACGAAATCCGGTGCGACGCCGGATTTGACGGACGAGACGTCCGTGCCACCAGTTTGAATCTGCGCCACATAATTATTGGGACGCCGACACGGCGTCCCTCCCATTGAATTTCAAATTCATTCCGCAATTGCCCGTGACTAATTTTTCCGGCAAAATGACTTTTCTATGTCAAGCAGTCGCAGGCAATATCCGTTTCACTTGATCGAACCCAAATGGCAGCAGGTTTGGGACGAGCAACAGGCTTTTCGCGCGTTCAATCCGAACGAGTCCGTGCCGGACGGGCATCCATTTGGCATTCGCCATAATCTTTCAGGAAAAATTGCCCGTGCGGAAGCACTGCCCGGGAAATTTTATATTCTCGACATGTTTCCGTATCCGAGCGGCGCGGGCTTGCACGTCGGCCATCCCGAAGGTTATACCGCGACGGACATCCTCGCCCGCTACAAACGCGCCCAAGGTTTTAATGTTTTGCATCCGATGGGCTGGGATTCGTTCGGTTTGCCCGCCGAACAATACGCCGTCAAAACCGGCCAACATCCGCGCCAGACCACCGAGGCCAACATCACGACCTTCAAGCGCCAGATCAAAGCGCTCGGCTTCAGCTACGACTGGTCGCGCGAACTCGCCACGACGGACACCGATTATTTCAAATGGACGCAATGGATTTTTCTCAAGCTCTACAATTCGTGGTTCAATCCTGAAACGAAAAAAGCTGAGCCGATTGAAAATTTGGAATATCCGGCTGGATTGCGTCCGCCATTTTCAACTTCTGATAAAACTGAACTTGAAAATCTTGAATTAAGTCGGCGAACGTTTCGTGATGGAAAACGTCTTGCTTATGTTAAAGAAGCTCCAGTTTGGTGGTGTGAAGAACTTGGAACTGTTTTGGCAAATGAAGAAGTCATTGATGGCAAAAGTGAAGTTGGTGGATTTCCTGTCGTCCGTAAGTTGATGCGGCAATGGATGCTTCGCATCACTGCTTATGCAGGAAAACTTCTCGCGGATTTGGACACAATTGATTGGAGCGATTCGCTCAAGGAAATGCAGCGTAATTGGATTGGAAAAAGCGAAGGAGCTTACGTTTGCTTTTCATTGGAAGGCCGCACAAAATCAGTCGGAGAATTTTCCAAAAAATCGGTCGACTCTGATTCTGACATAATCAATTCCGAAGAAATTGATGCTTTTATTCAGTCATCAAATGAACGGAAAACAGATTCGGTTTGGGTTTTTACAACTCGCCCTGACACTTTGTTTGGTGCGACTTACATGGTTCTTGCCCCAGAGCATCCTTGCGTCGATGAATTAACAACCGATGGACAACGCCTAGCAGTTCAAGCTTACAAAACAGAAGTTGCAAAAAAATCTGACCTTCAACGAACTGACCTTGCCAAAGATAAAACCGGCGTTTTCACTGGCGCGTTTGCAATCAATCCGGTTAACGGCGAAAAAATTCCCATCTGGATTGCTGATTACGTTTTGGCGAGTTATGGCACCGGCGCAATCATGGCTGTGCCCGCGCATGATGAGCGCGATTGGGAATTTGCAAACAAATTCAAATTACAAATTAAATCCGTGGTCGGCTCGCTCAAGCCATTTCCTGGAATGGCTATTAATTCCACATTTAGTTATGACGACTTTTCAAAACTAGAGCGCCAACGCAATGAAAGAACAGTTGTCATAAATGGAGAAGATGTATGCGTGTTCACTTCACAGGTCGAACGTTTTGTCGGAGAAGGAGTCGCTTGGAACTCTGCGAACTCCGAAGTGTCACTGAATGATCTTCCGACCGCCGAAGCCAAAAAGAAAATCACCACCTGGCTCGAAGAAAAAGGTCTCGGCAAAAAAACGATCAATTTCAAATTGCGCGACTGGTTGTTTTCGCGCCAGCGTTATTGGGGCGAACCATTTCCGATCGTTTGGAAAGTTGGCCCGGACGGCCAGTCCTATCACGAAGCGTTGCCGGAAAGTGCGTTGCCGGTTTTGCCGCCATCGCTCACGGATTACAAACCAACCGCCACCGGCGAACCACCGCTCGCCCGCGCGAAAGATTGGGTCAATCTGCCCGACGGCTCGGTGCGAGAAACGAACACGATGCCGCAATGGGCCGGTTCGTGCTGGTATTATTTGCGTTATCTCGATGCGAAAAATGCCGCCTCCTTTGTCGGCAAGGATGTTGAAAGTTACTGGATGGGCGGCGGCGTTACATCGTTGAATTGTTCCAACGTTGCATCGGCGACCGATTCAACGATTCAACGATTCAACGATTCAACCTCAACGCCCGGCGTTGATCTTTACGTCGGCGGGACGGAGCACGCCGTGTTGCATCTGCTTTACGCGCGGTTCTGGCACAAGGTTTTGTTCGACCTCGGTTTTGTTTCCACGCCGGAACCGTTTTTCAAACTGGTCAACCAAGGCATCATTCTCGGCGAGGATGGACAGAAGATGTCCAAGTCGCGCGGCAACGTGGTGAATCCCGACGACGTGCTCGGCGAATACGGCGCGGACGCGTTCCGCCTTTACGAAATGTTCATGGGCCCGCTCGAAATGGTGAAGCCGTGGAACACGAAAGGTGTCGAGGGCGTCTATCGTTTTCTCGGCCGCGCGTGGCGTTTGTTCGTGGATGAAAAAAGCGAAGTCGAATTTGAGCAGGCGGAAACGACCGCCGAGCCGTCGAGTCGCGGAGAATTGTTGAAGCTGATCAAATTGAATGCTTCGATCAAAGATATCGCGGCGACGCCGACGCAATTGAAGGCGCTCCACGCGTGCATCAAAAAAGTCACGGAAGATCTGGACGGAATGCGTTTCAACACGGCGATCTCCGCGATGATGGTTTTCGTGAACGACGCGATCACGTGGGAAACGAAACCGGTTTCCGTGCTGCGTGAATTTTTGATTTTGCTCCAGCCCTTTGCACCGCACATCGCGGAAGAATTGTGGGACAAACTTTTTTCCGCATTCCGCATTCCACATTCCGCATTGGCTTATTCGCCGTGGCCGAAATTCAATCCGGAATTGCTCATCGAAAGTGAGATTGAATTGCCCGTTTCAGTGAATGGCAAAGTGCGCGACGTCATCAAGATCGCCGCCGACGCGGACAATGCGACGATTGAAGCCGCCGCGAAAGCGTCAGAAAAAGTCCAGTCATTCATCGCCGGCAAAGCGATCAAGAAAGTCATCATCGTGCCAAAGAAAATGGTGAATTTGATTGCAAACTAATTGTGAAAAAATGAAGCCCGAACTTCCATCTCGTTCGTTGCCGAGGCTTTGGTGTGACCTGAATGCTTGCGGTTGGACCGGTGAGCCAGATGACAATTGTTATTATGCTTTACACAAAGAACGACTTCCTGCTCTGCAGCCAAAAGTAGGCATGAGAGTTTTTATTTGGGATTGGAGCGATTCAGAATTGATTATTGGCCGCGAAGCTTCGCTTGAACATTTTAACAATTCTTGGAGGGCAAGACCGACTGATGAGATATGGTTCGAAGCAAAGCCGGATGAAACATTTACTGTTTTATAAATAATTGCAATTTGCTTTTGCTCGCAAAAATCATTTCTCCCCGCTCGCCAAAATGGTTTGAAAATGCGGCGGCTGTTCTTCGGCGGCGACGATGCTGATCTCGATTTTTTTGAAGCCGGCCGTTTCGAGCCAGCGGTGCAGGTCGCTTTCGGCGAAACCAAGCCAGCGGTCGCCGTAAAGTTCGCGCGCCTTGTCGAATTTGTGCGCGAGCAGATCGAGGATCAAAATCTGGCCGTGCGGTTTCAAAATCTTGTGCGCGGCGGCAAGCGCGTCCGCCGGAATTTCCGCGTGATGCAACGCCTGGCTCAAAACGACGAGGTCAACGCTGTTCGCTTCGATCGGCGGGTTTTGCAGATTGCCGAGACGGAATTCCAGATTTTTCAGGCCGTTCTTTTTTGCCTTGGCCGCGCCGAACGCGACGATTTTTTCCGAGTTGTCCACGGCGATGACTTTTTTCGCGCGGCGCGCGAGCAGTTCGCTTAACAAACCTTCGCCCGCGCCTAAATCGGCGACGACGAGCGGCGGCAAAATCCGCAACAGCAAATGTCCGAACGCTTGCCACGAACGACCGGGACCGTAAACGCGGTCGAAACGGCCGGCGATCTGGTTGAAATAAACCTGCGCCTGTTCTTTGCGGCGGGCGACGACGCGTTTCAAATTGATTTGATCGTGCGAATGTTCGGCCAATTCTTTCGCACCGCGGATCGCGAGTTGGATGAATTCGCCCGCGACGGCGTCGGCGTGTGGATTGAGTTTGTAAAAAGTGCGTTTGCCTTCGCGCCGCGATTGCACGAGGTCGCAATCGGCGAGCAAACCGAGATGCGTGGAGATGCGCGACTGGCCGAGCCGCGTGATTTCCTGCAATTCGTTGACGGACAATTCATCACGTTCGAGCAGCGCGACGATGCGCAATCGCGTCGGGTCGGACAACGCGCGCAGAGATTTTAAGGTTGAAGACATAAATTTTTACAGAAGCGAACGAAGAAAACGAAGGGAAAACAAAACTTCGTTCCCTTTGTTTCCTTCTGTGGAAAATATTTCATTTGTTTGCTCCGGGGAGAATCATTCGGCTAACACCGTCGGTCAGT
>JAMFSG010000227.1 GCA_026225155.1 Verrucomicrobiota bacterium | reverse complement strand
GTTGTTCGCACAACGATAAAGTCATTCCCCGGATCACCCGCGCCATGCCCGCCCACCGGATGAAACTGTAGATGACGATGATGATCCCGTAAACTTGGGCGGAACTGATGTTCACGGGAAAAGTATTGCGCAACGCGATCACCATATACAACGTCGGAACCGACATGATCAATTCGCACCAGCGCATGATCAAGGTGTCGGTCACGCCGCCGAAGTAGCCGGAGATGCCGCCGATCAATAATCCGAGCGCGAAGGAAATGACAATGCCGATGATGCCGATGGAAAGCGAAATTTGTGACCCGTAAAGCAATCGCGAAAAAACATCGCGGCCATATTGGTCGGTGCCGAGCAGATAAATCGGATGGCTGGAATCGCTGCCGAACAAGTGAATGGAAGCGGGAATCACGCCTAAAAATTTATATTTGTCGCCGCGCACAAGAAAGTGAAGCTGGCTGGTGTCGTTCGTAACCTGACGATAAACGAAATCGCCCGGCAACTGTTCGTAAGCGGGAACGACGAGATGAAAGTGTTCTAATCGCGGCCAGATGGGCGGATGAAAAAAACGGTCGCGATCTTGGCGCTGATAATCGTAAGGCGCGATAAAACCGGCGATCAGTGCGATGAAATAAAGAAAAACCAAAATGGCGCCGCCGAACATGGCGATGCGCCGGCGTTTCAACCGTTGCCAGAATAATTGCCACGGCGACAAGTGCGCTTGTTTTTCAATTTTCGGCGTTGGCGCGGCAGTTTCCATTTTTATTTCATGCGAATGCGCGGGTCACTCCATGCGAGCAAGAGGTCGGCGATGAAATTTCCGATGACCAAAAGCGCCGTCGCCAGCACAACGCAATCCACTACGACATAGGAATCTTTTTGGAAAAACGCCTCCATCGTGAGCCGCCCGAGTCCTGGCCACGCCATGATGTTTTCAACGATGAATGCGCCGCTCAAAAGTCCGGCGAGCGAATAACCAAAAATCGTGAGCAGCGGATTGATGGCGTTGCGCAATGCGTGTTTGTAAATGACCAAGCCTTCGCCGAGGCCGCGGGCGCGCGCCGCAGTAACATATTCAGCCCGCAAAGTGTCGAGCAAATTGGATCGCATCTGACGCATGATGCCGGCGAGGTCGGCAGCGGCGAGAACGATTGCCGGTAAAATTAGATGATGTGTGTAATCCCAAAATTGCTGCAACGGCGTCATCAAATCATGGATCGGACTGGTCGCGCCGCCGACAGGAAACCAACCCGTGGCCGCAGCGAACCATAATGCCAGCAGCGCGAGCAAAATATCCGGGACGGATAAACCGGCAAAAGCGATGAAGGAACAAACGTGATCCACCCAGGAATTTTTCTTCACCGCCGCCCAGATTCCGAGAGGAATGGCAACGCCCCACGCGATGATCAGGGCGAAGAACGAAAGCAAAAATGTATTCCATAATCGCGCGAAAATGAGCGACGTGGCGGGAATTTTGTAGGCCATCGAATAGCCAAAATCGCCGCACAAGACATTTTTGACCCAGAAAAAATATTGCACATACCACGGTTTATCGAGGTGGAATTGCGCCTTGAGTTTGGCGATGGTGGCGGGCGAGATCTGCGGGTTTTGCGAGAGCGCGGTGAAATAATCGCCGGGCGCAAGCGACATGAGCAGAAAGGTCAGCAGCGAAACTCCGATCAAAAGCGGAATCATGTGCAGCAACCGTTTGAGGATAAAAACCAGCATCTCCGCCGACAAAATGACAAAAGGAATCCGGGTTTGCGAGCGAAATTGATTCCCACAAACGAGGGATTGTTGAAATTTCCGGCGTTTGCTATTTTGCAACTTCGTGGTGACAATTTTGCAACAAAGGAAATGCATGAAAAATAATTTTATCTCAACCGCCGCCGGTTTTGCCGCCGCCGTTTTTATTTTGGCCGGCTGCGGAAAAAATTCCGCAACGACCGAAAATTCCGTGACGAACGCGCCGTTGCCGGAGCCGCCGGTCGTGGTGGATTGCGAGCCGGGCATTCCGGGCGGACGCTTCATCGTCAGCGAAATCGGCGATCCGAAAACGTTCAATCCCATCACGGCAAACGAATCGTCGTCGCTGGACATCACGCGGTTTATTTATTGGTCGTTGCTGAATTACGATACGCCGTCGCAAACCGTCAAACCGGGCTTGGCAGTGGCGTGGACGAATTCGCCGGATGGAAAAACGTGGACGTTCACGCTGCGGAAAAATTTGCGCTGGAGCGACGGCGAACCGTTGACGGCGGATGACGTGGTGTTCACCTGCAACGATCTCATCTTCAATCCGAAAATTGACAACGTCATGCGCGATCCGTTCATCGTGGGCGGCAAAGGATTCACGGTTACAAAAATTGACGATCTGACGGTGCAAGTGGTCACGCCGGATGTTTACGCGCCATTCTTGGCGGCGTTTGGCGCGGGCGTGCCGATCATGCCGAAACACATTCTGGCCAAATCCGTCGCGGATGGAACTTTTACTTCGACTTACGGTGTTGATACCGACCCGTCCAAAATCATCGGCAGCGGGCCGTATCGTTTGAAGGAATTCAAACCGGCGCAATACACGTTGCTCGAGCGCAATCCATATTTTCTCGAAGTGGATCAGAAAGGCCAGCGTCTGCCGTATTTCGATGACATCGTTTTCACCGTCGTGCCGGATTTGAACGCGATGTCGCTGCGGTTCTTGAGCGGCGAGAGCGACGTGGACGATTACGTTTATGCGTATGAATACGATCATTTCAAAACCGAATCGGCGAAGGGCACATTCAACCTGCTCGAACCGGGCATCGGCCTGGAGATGAGTTTTTTCTGGTTCAATGAAAACACGAACGCGAATGTGAAAACCGGCCAGCCGCTGGTGGATCCGAAAAAATTGAAATGGTTCCGCGAGACAAAATTCCGGCAGGCGATTTCCTACGCGATTGACCGCGATGCCATCATCAAATCCATTTTTTCCGGCCGCGCGATTCCCGCTTACGGCTTTGAAACGCCCGGCAATAAAAAATGGTTCAATCCGAACATCCAAAAATATCCGCACGACGTGGAAAAAGCGCTCGCGCTGTTGAAAGAGATCGGGATTGAAAAACGGAACGGCGATGATTTTCTGACCGATGCCGACGGCAATAAAATTGAATTCGTTTTGAACACGAAC
>JAMFSG010000226.1 GCA_026225155.1 Verrucomicrobiota bacterium | reverse complement strand
GGAGCAGACCATGCGTTGCGTGGCGCTCGGTTTGGCGCAATCCGCGCACAACGCGCGACCGCAATAAGCACACACAGCGATGGCTTCAGATTGATGCGCGGCACATTTCATTTGTCAGCAAATCGGAATGAAACTGCGCCACGCTTTGCCGAAAGGCAAATCAGAAACTTCTTTTTCCAACCGCGCGGCTTGGGCATCCTGCGCGCACGGCATGAACATCGCGATCATCGGACTCGGTTACGTCGGACTGCCACTGTGCCTACAATTTGCGCGCAGCGGCGTGCGTGTGCTCGGCCTCGACATTGACGCCAAAAAAGTTTCCGCGCTCAACGCCGGACGCAGCTACATCAAACACATTGCCGCCGCTGAAATTAAAAAGTTCGTGCGCGCCGGAAAATTTTCCGCATCTACCGACTTTTCAAAAATCGGAAATCGGAAATCGGAAATCGGAAATGAAAAGATTGACGCGATTTTGATCTGCGTGCCGACGCCGCTCAAAAAAAATCGCGCGCCGGATTTGTCCTTTGTTCTCAAAACTGGCAAAGCCATCGCGCCACATCTGCAACGCGGACAACTGGTCGTGCTCGAATCCACAACGTATCCCGGCACGACGGAAAATGAACTGTGCGAAGTTTTGGAACGCGGCTCAAAGTTGAAAGCGGGCAAAGATTTTCACCTCGCGTTTTCGCCCGAGCGCGAAGATCCGGGAAATCCCAAAAGTAAAGTTGCGGAAATCCCAAAAGTCATCGGCGGTTTCACGCCGGCGTGTTTGGAAGCCGCAAAAAAAGTTTATGCGCGCGCCGTGCGCACGCTGGTTCCCGTCGCGAATTGTCGCACGGCTGAGGCGGCCAAGCTGCTCGAAAATGTTTTTCGCGGCGTCAACATCGCGCTCGTCAATGAACTGAAAGGCGTTTATGCCGCGATGGATATTGATATTTGGGACGTCATCGTCGCCGCGCGCACGAAGCCGTTCGGTTTCATGCCATTTTATCCGGGGCCGGGACTTGGCGGCCATTGCATCCCGATTGATCCGTTTTATCTCGCGTGGAAAGCCAAGCAGGTCGGACAAGAAACGCGCTTTGTGGAACTCGCCGGCGAGATCAATCGCGCGATGCCGCAAAAAGTCATCGCCCGTGTTGGCAAGGCTTTGGCGGCGCAAAAAAAATCCCTGCGCGGCGCGCGCATTTTGGTTTTGGGTCTGGCTTACAAAGCGAATGTGGACGACGACCGCGAATCGCCGAGTTATGTTTTGATGGATTTGTTGAAAGCGCGCGGCACGAAAATTTCTTATTTCGATCCGCACGTTCCGGCCATTCGCAAAACGCGTGAACACGCACATTGGGCGGGAACAAAATCCGTGAAGTGGAACCGAAAAACCATTTCCAGTTTCGATCTGGTTTTGATTTCCACCGCGCATGACGCGATCAATTTTCAACAACTCGCCGACTGGTCAAAACTCATCGTGGATACGCGCAATGTGATGGCGAAGTGCGAAATTGCGCCGGAACGAGTTTGGAAGGCTTAAAAGTTTAGACAGAATTACAGAATGGTCAGAATCAGAAATGGCAGAAATCTATTCTGAAAATTCCGTTCATTTTGTCGAAAAAATTCCAACACAGCAATTACCGCACTGTTTCTTTTTGAATCTGCGCCGGATCGCTGATGCCGAGTTGGAGCAGGCCGGCGTTGGTATAGATTTCAAAATTGGTGGGCAACGGTTTCGTGTTGAAATTTTTGGCCTCGCGCGCCAGTTCTTTGAGCGAGAGCACGTCGAGCGCAACGGGATCGTGGCTGAACCAGATTTGGTTCAAGATGGTGGAATATTGCAAATAACCGGCGGGGCCGCCTTGATATTGG
>JAMFSG010000225.1 GCA_026225155.1 Verrucomicrobiota bacterium | reverse complement strand
GGCGATCCGCGGTCGAGCCGTAAATTTTTTTGGGCGCGATTTTTTTTTTTGACGTTTTTTGGCCGGGCCTGGCCTTTTTATTTAGGGCTGGCGGTAGTCACGCCCCACCAAATTGAAATCCCGCTTTGTCGGCTTCTCGACTCCGCGTCGCCATTCTGTTTTTCTATGCCCGATAAATTTATGAACCGCCAAACGATTCCCGCCTTCGAAATGAGCCAGGTCGGCCGGGAATCCTTGCGCCGCGAAGGTTTTGTCGTCACGTCGCTCGTGGATTCCGTGCTGAACGATCCGCGCCGCCTGCGTCCGCATTATCACAATTTTTTCCAAATGATGCTCCTGCGCGGCAAGGGCAGCGTGATGCACGATTTTCAGGATGAGAAGATCAGCGGCTTGACGCTCTTTTTTCTGAGCCCCGGCCAGGTGCACACGCTGCGCCCGCGCCGTGATTTTGACGGCATCACCGTTTCGTTCACGCAAGGTTTTTTCGACCATCGCGCCGCGCCGCCGAGTGCGTTGTTTGAACTGCCGTTTTTCTTCACGACGGAAATTTCACCGCTGCTGAAAATTCCGCGTGGCGATCAATTCCGCATCGGCGAAGCCTTTGCCGAAATCCAACGCGAATTCAACGCCGCCAAAACGGGCGCCGCCGAAATCGTGCGGGCGTGGTTGCGCATCCTGTTCGCGCGCGTGTTGCGTTTGCTGGGACAAAATCGTCCGGCGGCCAATCCTTCGCGCCAGTCTGTTTTGCTGCGGCAATTTCATCTCGCCGTCGAACGCGGTTTTCGGGAAGAACGCGAGCTCGCCGATTACGCGCGCGAGCTCGACGTGACCGCCAATCATCTCAACGACGTCGTGCGCACCGAAACCGGACGTTCCGCCGGTAGTATCGTGCGCCAACGCCGCTTGCTCGACGCGCAACGCTTGTTGTCGCATTCTGATTTGACGGTTTCGGAAATTGGTTATCAGACTGGATTTCCCGATCCTTCATATTTTGGCAAATTTTTTCGTCGTGAAACCGGCCAAACACCGGCGGGCTTCCGGGCCAAAATCCGAGAAAAATACCATTCAAAGCCGCGTTAGTGCCGCTCGCCGGATTTGCGGAACGCGCGGAATATTTTATCCTGAACGTGTTTATGACAACCGTTCAAGTCCAAGCAGCACCCGTCCGCAATGCGCCGATCGCGCATTCCACGGTCATGGCCGTTTTGTTCGCCATCAGTTTTTCCCATTGCCTCAACGACACGATTCAGGCGTTGCTGCCTTCGATTTATCCGATGCTCCGTGATTCGTTCCATTTGAGTTTCGGACAACTCGGCTGGATCACATTCACGTTTCAATGCACGGCATCCTTGTTCCAACCACTCGTCGGTTTCGTCACGGACAAAAAACCGATGCCGCATTCGCTCGCAGTCGGAATGGGTTTGACGCTCGTGGGTTTGCTCGCGCTCGCGTTTGCAAATAGCTATACGCTCATCATTATTTCGGCGGCAATCGTCGGTTTGGGTTCGGCAATTTTTCATCCCGAAGCCTCGCGCGTGGCGCACATGGCTGCCGGCGCGCGCCGCGGTTTTGCGCAATCGTTTTTCCAACTCGGCGGAAATGTCGGCAGCGCGCTCGGCCCATTATTGGCGGCGTTGATCATCGTTTCGCGCGGGCAGAAATACGTCGCGTGTTTTTCGTTGCTCGCATTGCTTGGCGTTTTTGTGCTTTGGAAAATCGGCACGTGGCAGAAAAATAATTTTCATCGCATCACGCGCAAGGCGCACGGAACCCGCCAATTGCCGCGCAAAAAAGTCATCGCCGCGCTCGCGGTTTTGGTGGCGTTGATCTTTTCCAAATACGTTTATCTCGTCAGCATCACGACGTATTACACGTTTTATTTGATCCACCATTTCGGCGCTTCGGTGAAAACGTCACAGCTATTGCTCTTCGTTTTTCTATTCGCCGTGGCATTGGGCACGATCATCGGCGGGCCGGTTGGCGATCGCATCGGCCGCAAACGCGTGATCTGGGTTTCCATTTTAGGCGTCGCGCCGTTTTCATTATTACTGCCGCATGTCGGCTTGGTAGGAACCGTGATTCTCACCATGTTCATCGGCGTCATTTTGGCGTCGGCTTTTTCGGCAATTTTGGTTTACGCGCAGGAACTCGTGCCGGAAAAAGTCGGCATGATCGCCGGATTATTTTTCGGACTTGCGTTTGGCATCGCCGGCATTGGCGCGGCGGCACTTGGCCAATTGGCGGATCATACGAGCATCGAATTCGTCTTCAACGTCTGCGCGTTTTTGCCGCTGATCGGTTTATTGACGGTTTTATTGCCGGACATTGAGCCGCAGCGGAAGCCGACTGGATGATCTTTGACAATCCTAGCAATAGGGTTCCAAAAACAATTAAAACCAAAACATTTGTTTCGGGCACTGACGAAGAGGAAAATTGGATATTATCTAGCATGCCGGGACCGCCATAATTATTTCCATAATACGCATCGGTGAAGAGCAATTGGCCGGTTTGTCCGGCATAAGCTGAAATATCTACCGTATAAATATTGTAATTGGCGGTGTTGCCGGTGAGCGTAAAATCAAGTGCCTGACCATTGAAAGTGGCTTGCATCCCGCCGATGTTTCCCCAGAACGTCAATGATTGAGCGGTCTGCGGGATTTGCCCAATCTGTCCGATTGCGGCCGTGTTTGTATCAAAGTCGGGATAATTTCCAGGGTTGAATTGTCCCCAAAGCATCACAAAATAATTTCCTTGAACGACTGGATAAAGACCGTTGTTCATTCCTTGCAGCGTTACTTCTGGATCGCTTAATGGGACCGAATTGTAAACAATGGTGGTCTGTGGGATTCCGCTGATATAAGCAGTCCATCCGGGTATGGCATTGCTGGCATAACTTTGTGAGGTGGACAGCATGGTTGCGCTTTCAAAATTTAAGTTCACAAAGCCCTGTGAAAAAACCATTCGGCTTACAAAAAAAATTACCATCAATATTGTGGTCTTTATAAAATTGGTCATAACAAAGTGGATAATTGGAACCGATATTTTAGTTTTATGCCCTTCCGTGTTGATTTCCAAGTTTTTTAACTTCTAACTTCCCCACGTTAATGACGTGCTATTGCGCCGGTTTCGTGCATACTGGCCGCTATGCCATTTCGCGCACTCGGGCTGGACCCGAAAATTTTACTGGCCGTTCAGGAAGCGGGTTACACCGAACCGACGCCCATCCAAGCCGCCGCCATTCCGCCGATCATCGCGGGCAGCGACTTGATCGGCATCGCCCAAACGGGCACGGGCAAGACTGCGGCGTTCACATTGCCGATTTTAACGCGTCTCGCGGCGGTCATTGGCGATGGCCGTCAACGCGGCACGCGCGCGCTGGTGCTCGCGCCGACGCGCGAATTGGCTTTGCAGATTGATGAAAATGTCCGCGCGTATGCGAAACATCTGCCGTTGAAGGTGGCGACGATTTTTGGCGGAGTCGGCGAAACGCCGCAGATCAATGCCTTGCGCGCCGGCACGCATCTCATCATCGCGTGTCCCGGTCGCTTGATGGATTTGATGCAACGCCGCTACGCCGATTTTTCGCAGTTGCAATATCTGGTGCTCGATGAGGCGGACCGCATGCTTGATATGGGCTTCTTGCCTTCGATCAAACAAATCGTGCGCGCGCTGCCGCAAAAACGGCAGACACTTTTATTTTCCGCGACGTTGTCGAAAGAGATTGAAGCGCTCACGCACGAATTTCAACACCAGCCAAAAATCATTCAGATTGGAAAACGCTCAAATCCGGCGGCGACAGTGACGCAACTGGTTTATGAAGTGCCAAAACATCTCAAGCCCGCGCTGCTGGCGCATCTCTTGCGCGAGCCGGGCATGAACATGGTTTTGGTTTTCTCGCGCATGAAACACGCGGCGGATCGCGTCGCGCGGAATCTGGAACAGCAGGGCATTCGCACGGCGACGTTGCATTCCAACCGTTCGCAAAACCAGCGGCTGAAGGCGTTGAAAGATTTCAAATCAGGCGCAGTGCGCGTTTTGGTGGCGACAGATATTGCGGCGCGCGGCATTGACGTGGATGGAATTTCGCACGTCGTGAATTATGATTTTCCGATGCACGCGGAAGATTACGTTCATCGCATCGGCCGCACCGGTCGCGCGAATGCGGTGGGCGACGCGATCAGTTTTGTGACGCCGGAAGATCAGGGCGAATTGCGCGCGCTGGAACGTTTCATCGGTCGCGGCATCGTGCGAAAACGCGCGGAAGGATTTAATTATGCCGTTGGCGCGCCCGCTTACAATTCAGCGGATGATCAACGTCCACCGCGCCAGCCGCGTCCGCCCCAACGTTCATCGCAACCGCACGGACAACATAATCCGCGCGGCCAGCAGTCGCGTTCTGGTTACGGTTCAAATTCATCGTCGGCGTCGCGTCCGTTTTCACGTCCGCCACAAGGTGGCCGCCCCCAATCTGGCGGCGATGGAAATCGTCAATTCAGCGGACGCCCGCAACCGGTCAGCGGCAATCGCGAAGGCGCGAATGAAGCTTCTTTTCGCGGTCGCCCGCAAAATCAGAGCCGGCGGTTTGGTTCAAGATAAGCGCGAGCGAAAATTAATTTGGGAGGGACGGCGTGTCGCCGTTCTATAATTATATTCCAAAACGTGGGTATAATTTTAGGGACGGCGACACGCCGTCCCTCCCGAGTTGGAAAAATTATTCCGTCACTTGCTCCGGCAGCGGCGTTTCTTTCGGCGTCAATAACGTCGCGCCTTTCAACAGGCGGCAGAAATCTTTTTTGCTCGTTGTATGCAGTGTGCCTTTTTTATTGGCGAGGCTGAGCAGGGATTTATATTCCACTTCGAGCCGTTCCAGCCGGACGATGCGGATGTATTCCTTTCCTTGTTTCCAGATTTGACCTTGGCCTAATTTCATTCCCACAGCATACAAACCGTTGGCCAGCGCTGCGATAGGATTATCGCCCCAAAAGAAATATGTTGCCATTCCTTGGAAACCGGTCATAGTTGCCGCATCTGTTAGATAGCTTGTCAGTCCCATGGCATGGTAAATCTTCAAGTGAACTTTGTTTCAGTGATGATTTGAAACCCGAAAGTCGGGAACAGTCTGGTGAGTGCAGTGTTAGTCGGACAGTTTAAACATCACATGAGTAACAAATTGTTTGTGGGAAATCTTTCCTTCAATACCACCGAAAACGACCTCCAAGACGCTTTTGCGGCGCACGGAACGGTCACCGAAACCAACCTGATGATGGATCGCATGACCAATCGCCCCCGCGGCTTTGGTTTCGTGACCATGAGCACGGCTGATGAAGCGCAGAAAGCCATTGCCGCCTTGAACGGTGCGCAATTGGATGGTCGCGCTTTGACGGTCAACGTTGCCCGCCCGCGTGAAGAACGCGCTCCCGGTGGCGGCGGCGGTGGACGTCGTGAATTCGGCGGTGGTGGCGGTCGCGGCGGCGAACGCGGCGGTGGTCGTGATCGTTATTGATCATAGTTAGTTTTCGCAGCGGAGCTTGGGTCAAACCAAGTTCCGCTTTTTTGTTTTCGGAAATCATCCTCGCGATTCATCCTCGTCCTCGTCCTCGAAAAAATTGAAGATGAAGGCAAGAAGATGAGTTGAAGAACTAAAGTTAGCTTGCCGTCCGCTGCAAACGCGCCTACAAAAAGTCATGGCGCAAAACAATTCTCCCATTGATCTCAACGTCCGCATCGGTCACGTCCATCTGAAAGTGGCCGACCTCGACCGCGCGCTGAATTTCTATTGCGGCGTGCTTGGTTTTGAATTGCAGCAACGCTTCGGTTTGCAGGCCGCGTTCATTTCGGCGGGCGGTTATCATCATCATATCGGATTGAACACGTGGGAAAGCAAAGGCGGTTCGCCGCCGCCGCCGCACAGCACCGGACTTTTTCACACCGCCATTTTATATCCGACGCGTGCCACGCTGGCCGATGCGTTGCGCCGCGTGCTCACTGCTGGAATCGAAATTGACGGCGCGTCCGACCACGGCGTCAGCGAAGCGATTTATCTTCGCGATCCCGATCAAAACGGCGTCGAAATTTATTGGGATCGTCCGCGCGAACAATGGCCGCGCACGCCGAATGGCGAACTCGCAATGTTCACGCGCGCTCTGGATTTGGACGCATTGTTGAAGTTGTGATTGGGACGCGATTTCGGTTAGCCTTAGCGTTTCGATGAATCCGATTGTCAACATCGCCGCCTACAAATTTGTCGCGCTGCCGGAATTGCGTTCGCTCCGCGCGCGGCTGCTCGCGTTGTGCCAAAGCTGGGAACTCAAAGGCACAATTTTACTGAGCGTTGAAGGCATCAATTTATTTGTCGCGGGTGCGGGTGAAAAAATTGATTTGTTGCTCGCGGAATTGCGCAGCCTGCCCGGCCTTGAAAAATTACAACCAAAAATCAGCGTCACGGAACATCAGCCGTTCACGCGGATGCTCGTGCGGATCAAAAAAGAGATCATCGCGTTCGGCGTCGAAGGCATTGATCCCGCCAAACTCACGTCGCCGAAACTGGCGGCGAAGGAATTGAAACAGTGGCTCGACGAAGGCCGGCCGGTGACGCTGCTCGACACGCGCAATGATTACGAAGTGAAACTTGGCACGTTCAAAAATGCGCTGCCGATTGGCATTGACCACTTTCGCGATTTTCCCGCCGCCGTCGCCAAATTGCCGCCGCAATTGAAGGAGCAGCCGATCGTGATGTTTTGCACCGGCGGCATCCGTTGCGAAAAAGCCGGGCCGTTCATGGAACGCGAAGGTTTCAAAAATATTTTCCAGCTCGACGGCGGCATCTTGAAATATTTTGAAGACTGCGGCGGCGCGCATTATGACGGCGAATGTTTTGTGTTCGACCAGCGCGTCGGCCTCGATCCGAGCTTGCAGGAAACCGAATCCACGCAATGTTTTCGATGCCAAACGCCGTTGACTGAAGCCGATCAAAAAGACGAACGCTATGTTTCCGGCCAGTCGTGTCCGTTCTGTTTCAAAACCGACGCTGAAAAAATGGCAGAAAATATCGCGCGCCGGCACGAAGCGATTGCGCGTGCGATGACGCCGCTGCCCGGCAGCGCGCCCTACGATAATTTCAAACCGGTCAATGTGCCGAAAGATTGCGACGGCAAAACATTGCTCGACGCGTTGTGCCGCGTCGTGAAACACATTCCCGCCGCCGAATGGGAAGCCGAATGTGCGCGCGGATTTTTGCTCGATACGAAACATGAAATTATTTCTGCGCAAAAAATCGTCCGCGCGGGCGAACGTTATCTGCACAAATTTCCGAACCAGACCGAACCCGACGTGAACGTGCGCGTGCAAATTTTGCACGAAGACGAGGCGTTGATCGTCGTTAACAAACCCGCGCCGCTGCCTATGCACGCGGGCGGACGTTTCAATTTCAACACGCTGCAATACATTCTCAACGCCGCGTATCATCCGCAAAAACCGCATCCGGCGCATCGTCTCGACGCGAACACGACCGGCCTCGTTTTAATCACGCGCACGCAACATTTTGCCGGAAAATTGCAGCCGCAATTTGCCAAAGGCTTGGTGGAAAAAATTTATCTCGTTCGCGTGAACGGTTTGTCTTCGGAAAAAGAATTTTCCTGCGATGCGCCCATCAGCGCCGAAGCCGGCGAACTCGGTTCGCGCAAAGTGGATCTGCAAAACGGATTGGAAGCGCGCACGGAATTTCGCGTGCTGCAAAAAAATGCCGACGGCACGACGCTGCTCGAAGCGCGTCCGCTGACCGGTCGCACGAATCAAATCCGCATCCATTGCGCGCATCTCGGTTTTCCCGTTTGCGGCGACACCGCGTATCTCGGCGGCGATCAAGTGGGCGTCACGCAAACCTTACGCGTGGACGATCCGCCTTTGTGCCTGCACGCGTGGAAAATAAAATTCACGCATCCGCTGACTCAAAAGTTGACGGAATTTATTGCGCCGCCGCCCGCGTGGGCGGTAAAAATTTAAGCTCCAACCTCCAACCTCCAAGCTCCAGAGAAATCCCAAACTTCAAATTTCAAACAGCAGCCATCGCGGCTTTTGGTACTTGATGTTTCTCTGGAGCTTGGAAGTTGGATTTTGGATGTTTAATTTCCACGTTTTGCCCAGCGTAATTTTGCCGGTGCGGAACGCGGATTGGCATTGCGTTCTTCAGGTGTTGGACGAATGACTTCATGCGCGATCTCCGAATAAATTCCGTTGCGCTGGCCGTCGGCAAACGCTTTTTTGACGCGCCGATCTTCGCCGGAATGAAACGTCAAAATCGCCACGCGTCCACCGGGATTCAGGCACGACGGCAAATTCCGTAAAAAAGTTTCGAGCGCGGAAAATTCATCGTTCACCGCGATGCGCAACGCCTGAAAAACGCGACGCACCGTCAGCGTCAAATCATCTTTGCCCAAATGTGGCAAAACATTTTTGATCGCATTCGCCAATTCGTTTGTGGTGGTGAATTTCTTTTCCGCGAGTGCTGCGGCTAGCGTGGTGGCGTTCGGCTCGTCAGAATTTTCTGCCAACAACTCAGCGAGCGGCGCGGCTTTAATTTTTTCAAGAAAAGCCGATGCCGGTTGACCACGCTGCGGATTCATGCGCATGTCGAGCGGTCCGGAAAATTTTACGGAAAAACCGCGCGCCGGATCGTCAATCTGCATCGAAGAAACGCCGAGGTCGGCGAGAATCAAATCCACGCCGGAAATATTTTGCGCGGCGAGCACTTGCGGCAAACCGGCAAAATTGCTGCGGTGCGCGATGAAAACTATTTCGTCAAATCCGAGCGCCCGCAAACGCGCTTCGGTTTTTAGCAATTCAATCGGGTCTTGGTCGAGGCCGAATAATTTTCCACCGGGCGAAATGCGTTTCAAAATTTCCTGCGCGTGGCCGCCATAACCGAGTGTGCAATCGGCTGCGATGTCGCCGGGTTTGGGCGCGAGCACTTCCAAAATTTCCGCGACCATGATCGGACGATGCGTGCCCGCCGGCGTCTTGCCGGACGCGAGAACTTTGGCGATCGTCGCGTCGTCGCTGCCATGTTCCTTGTATTTTTCCTCAAACCGGCGCGGGTTGCGGCCGGAATAACGCACGCGGCGTTTGTGCGGCGCGGGCGGCGGGTTGGATGAAATTTCTTCGGACACGGCGGAAATTCTGCAATTCTTCACGCGTGAATTCGAGGCAAATCATCATTGTCGGTGGTGGTGCGGCGGGATTTTTCGCAGCCATCGCGGCGGCAGAGCAGGGTGCCTCCGTGACGCTGCTGGAAAAAACCGCACGCTTTCTCGACAAAGTCCGCATTTCCGGCGGCGGGCGTTGCAACGTCACGCACGCGTGTTTTGAGACGCGCGAATTTGCGACGCGTTATCCGCGTGGCGAACGCGCTTTGCTTGCGCCATTCCAACAATTTTCCGCGACGGATACCATCGCGTGGTTTGAGTCGCGCGGCGTGAAATTGAAAACGGAACGCGACGGACGGATGTTTCCAACCACGGATTCATCGCAAACGATTGTAGATTGCCTCGTCGCCGCAGCGGAAAAAACGGGCGTGAAATTCCGTTTGAACTGTGCCGTTGAATCGGTTGCGAAAAATGCCTCCGGAAAATTTGAACTGACTTTGGCTGGTGGTGAAAAAATTTCCGCCGATAAATTATTGCTCGCGACGGGCGGTTGCCGCGCGGCAGCGGCGGGAAATTTGGCGGTTTCGCTTGGTCACAAAATTGAACCGCCTGTGCCGTCGTTGTTCACGTTTCAGATCGAATCGCCGTGGCTGCGTTCGCTCGCGGGTGTTTCGCTGGAGCTGGCGGAAGTTTCCGTGCCGGTAGCAAAATTGCGCGAGCGCGGGCCGTTGCTGGTGACGCATTGGGGTTTGAGCGGGCCGGCGATCTTGAAAATGTCCGCGTGGGGTGCGCGTGAATTGCATTCGCTTGATTATAAATTTTCGTTGCTCGTGAACTGGCTGCCGGAATTTTCCGCCGAAAAAATCGTGGCGGAATTTTTGACGCGGCGCGAAACGGTCGGCGCGAAGTTGGTCGTGAATGTGCCGCTCGCGCCGCTGACTTCGCGGCTGTGGGAGCAATTGGTTTTGGCGGCGGGAATTCCGGCGGACACACGCTGGTCGAAATTTTCGCGTGCGCAATCGCACGCGCTGATGCAGCAACTCACCCGTTCGGAATTTTCCGTGACGGGCAAAAGTTTGAACAAGGACGAATTCGTGACGTGCGGCGGCGTGAAATTGAGCGAGGTGAATTTCAAGACGATGGAAAGCAAAATTTGCCCCGGACTTTTTTTCGCGGGCGAATTGCTGGACATTGATGGCATCACCGGCGGTTTCAATTTTCAAGCCGCGTGGACGACGGGCTTTATCGCTGGTAATTTGATGGCAGCTTAAATTAGTTGTGATAAAAATATATATAAATTGGAATTTGCATGAGAAAGCACGTTTTGTTTTTAATTGGTTTGATTCTACTTGTTGTTTGTTCTTGCCATAGATCAAACCATCAATTTGGAACAGCTGCGCAAGATTTTGTGGAAAAATCTCGTGTCGCAGTAACCAATGAACTTTATCAAGAGAAGAGTGTCGAGGCTTCCAAAGCTATGCTGGAAATGCACAAAGAGAACCGATTGCCGGGTATAGATACCGGTGAACACGGAACAATGACCTCCGACTATTACGACATGATTGAATCTGATCAGGTGGTCAAGGTAGTTTATCCACTTTCGCAAATATTTCGCTTCGTTAAAACTGGAGAAACATCTACTAATAATTATTTGTTTGAACGATTGTCAAAAGGCACTTCTTGGCAACTAAAAAGAGCTTGGGAAACAGATTCGAATGGTCAAACTATCAAAGAATGGCCAATTCAATGAACCGCTAGCGTCCTCAATTTAAACATCATGTTTTTGGCATCGTAAAACTAATCAAATTGTGGCCCGGCTTCAATTTAATGGATTAGGTAAGTCGTTGTCGGCTTGAATTTATTTCTGCCCGGTGTATTTCAAATACGTGGGCAAGACGTTTCAGTTTGAATGTCCGTGGTGCCAATATCGCGCGCGCATTTCCGGCGGCGCGGACAGCGGCACGCATTGCGAATTGCAGACGGTCGTGTGTCGCGATTGTCGGGAATTATTTGACGTTCCCACGCGTGTGCGTCGGCGCGAACCGGAAAAAGAAATCGCCGCCGATAAATTTCTTCGTTCGTTGCGCCTGGAAATTCCGCCGGTCGTTTTGCAAAACGGTTCGTTCCATCAATTGAACACGCCGCAACCTCCGTTGGTGTGGCGTGAATTCAAGCTCACATGTCCGGTGAATCCCAAACATTCTGTCGCGCCGTGGAATGATCCGGGCCGCTGTCCGCGCTGTGGAAATTTTCTGGAAAAAAACGGCTTCGCCTTCCGGCTCTGGGACTAGCCAGAATTTCCGGCACAGAGAATTTTCACCGGCGAATAATCTGGCCAATTGTGTTGGGGAATGGCAGGTTGCGCGGATGAATCGGTTCACGAAATTTCTTTCGATCGCGACGGCGATGGCGGCGGTTTTTTCCACTTTTCCAATCGAGGCGGCCACGGTCACAAATGCCTTCGGTTTCACCGGCCCGGAAATTTATCCGGTGGACCAAGGCGTTGCTTTGCTGCACGTTGCCGATTTGGACGGCGACGGTTTGAACGACATCGTGGTGGCAAATAATCTGCGCGCGAAAATCAATTTGCTCTATAATCTGACCGGCAAAACCAACCGCGTGGACGCCAATCCGCTGCGCAAATTGGAATTGAACGAACTGCCGCCGGATTCGCGTTTTCGCATTGATTCCATTCCGTCGAACGAACGCATCGCGGCGCTGGACGTGAAGGATCTGAACGGCGACGGCAAGCCGGATTTGGTCTATTACGGCGACCAGAAAGATCTGGTCGTGCTTTACAATCTCGGCACAAACGGCTGGAGCGAGCCGAAAACGTGGCACGTGGATGACGGCCAGATGGATGCGAATGCGCTTTCGACCGGCGATTTGTCCGGCGACGGTTTGAACGACATCGTTTTGCTTGGCGACAACGGCGCGGTTTATTTTTGGAAACAACAGGCGGATCACACGCTGGCCGAGCCGTTGAAAATTTCTTATTCCGGCACGCCGCACGCGGTGCAGATCGCGGATGTGAACAGCGACGGCAAAATGGATTTGCTGCTCGTGGATTTTGACAGCCCGACGCCGTATCGCGTCCGTTTTCAAATTGCCGGCGGACAGCTTGGGCCGGAAACTTATTTCAAGACGCAGCCGGTGCGCTCATATTGGGTGGACAATCTCGCGGGCGATTCGACGAATTATCTGACCGGCATCGTGACGGCGACCGGCCGGGCGGAAGTCTCGCAATTCACGCGCCAGCCGGGCGAAGTTTTGTCCGGTGATTTTCGCGCGGGACAATTTCAAATCCTGCCTTTGAATAAAACCGACGCGGCGGCGCGCGGCATTTTGTGGGCGGATGTGGATGGCGATGGCCGTCCCGACTTGCTCGTTGCAGAGCCGGAAAGCGGCCAGATCTCGGTTTATTTGCAACAAGCCGACGGCACGCTCGCCGCACCAAAAAAATTTCCCTCGCTCGCCGGCGTTTCGCAGATTGCCGTTTCTGATTGGAACGACGATGGTCATCCGGAAATTTTTCTTTTAAGCCGCGATGAAAATGCCGTCGGCATCACGCAGTTCGACAAAAATGGACGGCTGCCATTTCCGACGCTCATTCCGCTCGACGGCAAACCGCTCGTGATGCGCGCGGGCGCGCTCAAGCCGGGCGCGAAGCCGACGCTCGCGATCATCGTGGACAAAGACGGCGTGCGTTCGCTCGTCACGCGCACGGCCGATGGCAAAACGAAATCGCAAAAATTGAGCGACAGTTTCAAATCCAATCCGACCACGTTCGCGATCCAGGACGTGAACCAGGACGGACTCGCGGATTTGGTTTTGTTGATTCCCTACGAAAAAGTCAAAGTGTTGCTGCAAAAAACCGACGGCACTTTTGACGAGAAAGACATTGACCCGCCCGGCGGCGCGCTGGATCAACCGTGGCTTGCATCGGCGGATGTTGACGGCGACGGCAAACCGGAATTGTTGCTGCCGCAGAAAAATTTCGTCCGCGCCGTCGTCCTCGAACAGCAGCCGAAAACCGCCGGTTCGACGAATGCGCCCGACTGGATTTTCCGCGTGAAAGACCAGATCAACGGCGCGGCCACCGATTCGCGCATCACCGCTGCGACTGCTGTTCCCAACGGCAAGAATGCAACGCCTTCGATCTTTTTGCTCGACGCTGAACATAAGCAATTGACCTTGACCGAACGCGACACGAACGGCGTCTGGCAGGTCGTGAAAAACCTCGCATTGCCCGTCACGGATTTTGTCGCGATCCGCACCGTGGAACTCGGCGGCGCGCCAAGCGTGGCGTTCTTCAGCCAGAACGCCGTCGCGTGGCAATCGCTCACCGGCGATGTCTGGCAGCTTACGAAACTCGATGAATATGACACGCCGATCAAAGATGGTTATTTGAACGACCTCGTCGCCGGCGATTTGACCGGCAGCGGGCGCAAACAACTTATCTTCATGGAAACCGCGCGAAATTATCTGGATCTCGTGTTCTTCGATAAAAACCGGAAACTTGTTCCTGGCGACCGTTGGCAGGTGTTTGAGCAGCACACTTTTCGCGGTGCGCAGAATGCGTTGCCCGAACCGCGCGAAGTCGCCGTGGCCGATGTGACCGGCGATAAAAAGAACGACCTCATCGTCCTCGTCCACGACCGCATTTTAGTTTACCCGCAGGAATGACCTTTTGAAAAATGCAGTTTTAAGTTTCAGCGGCATTTCGCCGTTGAAATTGTTAATCGCCTGCCAAACTTTACGGATCCACTAAATCGGCCGCGCTCGCGCCGGTTCTGGCAACTTTATTCTGGCTAAAAACATTGATTTCCGGCACTTTTCTTTTTCATATTCACGACGGGATAATTGCTTTTACAGAATTAAAACTATGGAACACGCGAAACGAGTGGTGGAGAAGGATGCGCCGATGAAGAAGGATGACCTGATCGTCATCACCGGCGGCGGCGGATTCATCGGCGGCAACCTGGCGCTGTATTTCAAGAAGAAAG
>JAMFSG010000224.1 GCA_026225155.1 Verrucomicrobiota bacterium | reverse complement strand
GCATCGCTTCGTTCGCGTTGGCGGCGTCCATCTGGTAGCTCCGCCGGTCGCCAAACTTCGGCGTGGATTCCGCCACCTCGCGGAACGGACCATAAAACGCCGAGGCGAACTTCGCCGCATAACTCATGATCGGCGTATCGTCAAAACCATCCTTGTCCAATTCCGCGCGGATCGCGCGCACGCGCCCGTCCATCATGTCGCTTGGCGCCACGATGTCCGCGCCCGCCTCCGCGTGGCTCAAAGCCGTTTGCGCGAGAATTTTCAACGTCGGATCGTTGAGAATTTTTCCATGCGACACGATGCCACAATGGCCGTGTTCCATGTATTCGCATAGGCACACGTCGGTGATGACGAGCAGCGACGGCAATTCCTTTTTCAGCAGCCGCACCGTTTGTTGCACAATTCCATTTTTCGCAAAAGCGCCGCTCGCCTTCGCATCTTTTTTATCGGGAATGCCAAACAGTAAAATCGCCGGGACGCCGAGCGCGTGCGCCGCCGTCGCTTCGCGCACAATTTCATCCGGCGACAATTGGAACACGCCCGGCATCGCGTCAATCGCGCGGCGCAGTTTTTTTCCGCTCCGCACGAACAGCGGCAAAACCAGTTGCTCCACGCTCAAGCGCGTTTCGCTCACCAGCTTGCGCAGGGCAGGGGACGACCGCAGCCTGCGCGGACGGTAATTTGGAAATTGTCCAATGTGCAAATTCACAGATCAAATATAGTTTTTGCGGAAGTTTTGCAAAAGCGGAAAGTAACGGTCGTTTTCTTGTGTGAAATGAATTCAATTCGTGACAATCCGCGCGATTCGTGTCATGGATTTTCGCCATGCGGCAGATTTTTGTGACCATCCTGTTGGCAATCATTTTGATCGTCGGCCTTTGGCTCGGTTTCAAATTGGCGCGATGGACGACGAGCGATTCCAGCATTCACGAAGAAAATACCACCACCGTCGTCGAACAGATCCAAACATTGTCCGATCTGGTCACGGTCAAATATGTCGTCGAAAAAGTCGTCGTTCTTGAAGACGTGAAATGGTATGGCGAAAGCCGGGTCTTGTTGCTTGCGCATGGCGTCGTGAAAGCCGGTATTGACCTGAAAAATTTACAGCCGAACGACGTGAAAATATCCGGCAAAAAAATCACCTTTCATTTGCCACCGCCAATTATCACGGATGCGTATCTCGATGAACGGCAGACGCAGGTGATTGACCACACGACGGGCCTGTTGCGCGAATTCGATAAAGATTTGGAGCAAACCGCGCGCAAAACCGCCGTCGCCGACCTGCGCACAGCCGCGAAGCTGAACGGAATTTTGAACGACGCGGACGAACGCGCCCGTTTGCAACTCGCCTTGTTTTTTCATCAAGCCGGTTACGAGCAAGTGGAATTCGTCAGCCAGATTTCGCCGAAACCGGTGGAGCAACTGAATCTTCTGCGCGAAAATTCGCCCTGATTTTTTCCGGGCGCGGCGGGATTCTTAAAGCCGATGGATTTGAATCGGCTGGATTTCGCCGATGACACTGCCCAAATTTTGGCTGGCGTGTCTAATTTTCACCGGGGTGGCCGCTTCGTAAAAAATTGTT
>JAMFSG010000223.1 GCA_026225155.1 Verrucomicrobiota bacterium | reverse complement strand
GCGGCAGCCGTAGAGATTGTCGAACTTCGATTTCTTGACGGAGTCATTCACGTTGATGGCGGGCACGAGCAATTTGCCTGTGTCCTTCATCTGATACAAACGATGCACGCCCGTGGTCGTTTCTTCGGAAACACCTTTCCAGTCTTTGACAATTTTTGTCCAAAGACCGGGCTTTTCAGTCGCAAGTCGGCGGAGCAAAGCTTTCACAACGGAAACTTCATGGCTGTCGCCTTTCGTTTCGTAAGCCCATTTGGAACCGTTTTCCAATTCATAACCTTTGTGGATGAGCAACGTCACGTCGCCGCCATCGTCAACAACGAGCTCCGGACCTTTGTCGCCGGGAAACAAAATCGCCTTGAGCGTCAGTTCCCAATATTCTTCGAGCGTTTCGCCTTTCCAAGCGAACACCGGCGTGCCGGTCGCGGCGATCGCGGATGCCGCGTGATCTTGCGTGGAGAAAATATTGCAGCTCGCCCAACGCACATTCGCGCCGAGCGCCACAAGCGTTTCGATCAAAACAGCGGTCTGGATCGTCATGTGCAACGAACCGGTCACGCGCACGCCTTTGAGCGGTTTTTGTTTCGCGTATTTTTGGCGCACGGACATCAGGCCGGGCATTTCGTGTTCCGCCACGGCGATTTCTTTGCGACCCCATTCGGCCAGCGAAAAATCGCGGACGATGTAATCTTTGCCCGCCGGCGTGAGTGCGGCGTATTTCGCGAACGTCTCGCTGACTTCAGCCAGAACGCCGTTCGTACTGCCGTTGGTTTTGACAACCGTGCGGCGCGCGGGTGAAAGTTTGATTTTGCTCATAATTGTTTTCGTTAAATTGTTGAATCGTGAATCGTTAAATCGGTTTCGCGCCGAACCGTTGCAACGATTTAACGCTGCAACGATTCAACGTTTTTTCAAATTGCTTTCTTGAGCGCGGCGACTTTATCCGTCGCTTCCCACGTCAAGGCTTTGTCGCTCTTGCCGAAATGACCGTAATTCGTCGTCTTGCTGTAAATCGGACGGCGCAAGTCGAGCTGATCAATGATGTCGGATGGTTGGAAACTGAAAACTTTGTTGACCGCCTTGATGATGCGATCGTTGTCCACCGTGTTCGTGCCGAACGTTTCGACGTGCACGCTGACCGGGTCAGGATGACCGATGGCGTAGGCGAATTGCAGTTCGCAACGCGTCGCCAAACCGGCGGCGACAATATTTTTCGCAACCCAACGGCCCATGTAAGCCGCGCTGCGATCCACCTTCGTCGGATCTTTGCCGGAAAACGCGCCGCCGCCGTGACGGCCCATGCCGCCGTAGCTGTCCACGATGATCTTGCGGCCGGTCAAACCGGTGTCGCCCTGCGGACCACCAACGACGAAACGTCCGGTGGGGTTGATCAGAAACTGCGTCTTTTTGGTCAGCAAATGTTTCGGCAGGACTTTTTTGACAATGTTTTCGATGCAGAAGTCTTTGATGGTCTTGTGCTTCACGTCATGCGCGTGCTGCGTGGAGATGACG
>JAMFSG010000222.1 GCA_026225155.1 Verrucomicrobiota bacterium | reverse complement strand
GCTGCGAAACATCCAGCGTCGAAGCGATGTTGATCGTGATGTTGCCGCACGCCACGGCGCAGCTGAAAATCTTCACGTTCGCCGTCGCCACGATCGTGCCCGTGCGTTCATTGATGATGATACGCGCCGGCGTATCTGGCGTGATCTCAATGCTTTCCAGCGCCGCGATGAAATCGACCGGATTTTCTTCCGCGCCCGGCGGCATGTGGACTTGCACGGAAGTCGAATCTATCGCGTGCGCCGAGTTGGTGAAAACCTGATTGATCGCGTTCGCCATCAGCGCGACAGAAATAAAACTTGGTTCGCGCAATAAAAGTTCCACCGTGTCGTCATGCACGATCTGAGCTGGAATTTCACGTTCCACAATTGCGCCTTCAATGATCTGCGCCACGGTCGGATGATTTTTGGTCACCGTTGCGCCGCCACCACCGCCGGTGCCGACCGTGAAACCGCCGACCGCGATCGGCCCTTGCGCCACGGCATAAACTTTATTGTCCGCGCCGAGCAACGGCGTTTGCAACAGCACGCCGCCTTGCAACGATTTCGCATCACCCATCGAAGCCACTTGCACATCAATGCGCGCGCCCTGTTTGATGAACGCCTGGATGTTGGCCGTGACCATCACTACCGCCACGTTTTTCGCAGACAACGTCGTCGCCGGCACATTGACCCCATAACGCCGCAACATATTCGCAATTGTTTGCTGCGTGTAAACCGGATCTTTGTCGCCATCACCTGCGAGACCGACCACCAAACCGAAACCGACCAATTGATTGTCGCGCGCGCCCGCAACCATCACCAGATCACGCAAACGGACATCGCCCGCGGGTTCGCTCGCCATCACGGTGAAACCAAAAATCAAAAGAAAAAAGAACGTCAATAAGACTGCGTCAGAAAAAATTATTTTTCCGCAAGCGTGTGATTTTTTTTCTTTCTGCGGATGAAATAAAAAAACATTCCCGCCGCAAACGCGGCGGAAACGTGATTTCAAATTTTGCAAACCTGATGGCATTGATCAGAAAGGATTGATTTTATCCCACGTGCGGTTGAACCAGCCTTTGCTCGTGCTGTCGGTGACCGTGCCTTTGCCGATGATCTGGATCGTCGCGTCCGCCACATTGTAGCTCGGCACCGTATTTTGCGGTGACACATCATCCGCCCGCACCGTGCCGCGCAAAGTGATGGTTTGTTTTTCACCGCTGAAAGAAGTTTCCCGTTTGCCTTCGACCACAAAATTTCCATTCGGCAAAACATCCACGATGCGCACTGCAATTTGTGCAACGATAGATTCGGAATTATTGATCGCGCCCGTGCCGTCATGTTTGTGATCGGAATTGTAAGCCATCGCCGGCAGCGAACCGCCTTTCGTCAGCAAACTGCTCGAGCCGGGACTGTAAAGAAACGACGTGATCGCCGCGCTCAAACTCGATTGCCGTTCGGTTTTCGTTTCATTGCTTTTGTTCGCCGTGGAAGTTTCCTGGACGACGATCGTCAAAATATCACCGACGCCGGAACCGCGTTTGTCGGCATACATCGCATGGGAAATGTCATCGCGCCAAAGCGATTGCGCGTGGCTGACCACGGGCGATGACAAAACCAAAGTCGTCGCGATGATGGTTTTGGAAACGGCGGATTTTTTTATTTTCATAGGGAAATGGCGATAGTCTGGTCGTTGATCACTTTGCCGCTGAGATTGCGCAGGGAAACCGGATTGCGGACACGCACGATCTGGCCGGGCGCGCCGTCTTCGAGCACTTCCACTTTCATCATGATGTTTAACGCGCCGTCCGACAAAAGCGCGTCGGCCATCTGGCCGCGATGGATCACCGCGCACGGTTTGATATTACGCGCAAATAAAATATTGCCCGCCTGAACTTCGTTGGCCAGTTGCAGCGAGGAATCATCGGTGGAAAATTGCGCCAGCGATTCGTAAATGCCCAGCACGTCGCGCCGTTCCTGCGCAATGTCGGCGGCGCTGAGCAATTCCCCGCGCGGCAAATCCGAATGCGCCACCCACACATCGCGCCAGATATGCGCCTGCAACGAAGCCTGCCAGGTGCCGACCGTTTCGTT
Organism: Verrucomicrobiota bacterium; assembly: GCA_026225155.1. GTDB lineage: Bacteria > Verrucomicrobiota > Verrucomicrobiia > Limisphaerales > UBA11358 > UBA11358. Next base: position 745 of record JAMFSG010000222.1, on the reverse strand, counting down.
CGTCGTGCACAGTTTGAAACGGATGATGAACGACGGCGTGACGCCCGCCGTCGGCAATTCCAAAATTTTCACCGTGAGCGGTTCATCCGGCAAAGTCGGCGCGATCCACGGCTGTGTGAAATTCAATTCCAGTTCGCCTTTGCCTTTGACGTAATTTTTTTGCAGCGTCGCCGTGAGCAATTTCAACGCGTCAGTTTCTGTCAAAACTTTGGTGAGCGGCGCGTTCGTTGATGAAGTTGAAATTTCGTCCGCGCGCAGAGGATTATTTTCTGATAAACAAAAAACGCCGAGCAAAAAAATCCAAACGCCAACCAAACGCCAGTTCGCGGCGCGCAAAACTTTGATCGTTGGAAATTGGTTGTCAGTTGTGGTCATTAAAAATTTCACCGCTGCAGATTGTTGCTGTCCTGCATCATTTGATCGGCGGCTTGAACCGCTTTGGAATTCACTTCGTAAGCGCGCTGCGCCAAAATGAGATTCACCATTTCCTGCACGACGCTGACGTTGGAAAGTTCGAGATAACCCTGCTGCAATTCGCCCAAACCATTTTGCGTCGGCTCGCCAAGTTGCGCGGTTCCTGAAGCTTCAGTTTCCTTGAAAAGATTGTGGCCGACGGCATCGAGGCCGCCAGGATTGTTGAAGTTCGCCAACTGGATTTGCGAACTCGTCGTGCCGCTGGAAGTCGTGTAAGTCACCGCGCCGCTCGCGGAAATCGTGCTCTTCCGATCTGAAGGTCCGCGCGGTG
>JAMFSG010000221.1 GCA_026225155.1 Verrucomicrobiota bacterium | reverse complement strand
TGTGTTAAAACGGCATCATGCCTCGGCAATTTCGGATTGGCGTTGCCCCGAATGTGTGGACTACTGTGGAGCGCATGAAGGCATTGTCGTATCGCTTATATTTTCGGGACGGGGCTGGTTCGTGGTTCATGGCGTGTTGTTTTAACTCACACGCTCACACTTGGGTAGCCCGCCATTCCGGGGCAAGGCCATGCGCAAATCAACAGTCCGACTTTGAGCGATGCGTTTTTTTCATAAGTTGATTTTTTAGTTCAAATGATTTTCAAAAACTCAAACGCAATTCTGCGCGGCCAATGCCAATTGAGTTCGTTCAAATTTTGCCGGACGGACGGAATGTCATCACCGCGCCGACGATCGCCGAGGCGGCGCCGCCAAGCAGCAGCCACAAGGTTTTATTTGTCGGCGAGCCGGTGAAAGCGCGCGATACGCTGGACGCCGCCGAATCCGATGCATTGCAACCATAGACGATCAACGCGACGCCAACGACCAATAATGCTATGCCAATGCCTTTGTTCATATTATTCCTTTTTTTAGTTTTGTTTTTTTCCGATTTTCCAGCCAGGAAAACATGGCCGGGCCGGGGATGCCGGATAACGAAAGCCGAGGGAAACATATCGAAATTTTATTGCCGGTTTCAGTTCATGTTCAATCCACCCGCAACACGGCGTCGGAGGTGCCAAAAGGATTGGACACGCGTGCGACCGGACGCGGATCGTCGTGCCATTCGCCATCCACGATGAAACGATACAGATATTTGCCGGGCGACAGCGGAACCGCCGCATGCCAAGTCCCGTCTTCCGACTGGCTCAATTCAACCGGAGATTTCTCCCAGTCCGTAAAATCGGCGGCCAGTTTGACCGAGCGGGCGGAAGGGACTTCCAGAAAAAATTCGATTTTTTTGCGTTCGGGCACTGGCTGACCGGCGGATTTTCTCGAACTGCCACCCGCACGGTTTTTTGGAGCCGCACTGCGCGTGGCGCGTTTGGCAGGAGTTGCGTCGGTGCGGACATCATCCTCGGCGGTTTTTAAAACGGCCTCCAGTTTTTCCGGATGGAGCATCAGGTCGGCCAGCGGCATTTTCTTGCTCAACGTGGAGGCGGACTTTGGATTGGCGGCGACGAAATCTTCCAGATGGGCGGCGACCTGCAAGACAGACGGAGCGGCAATTTCAGTTTTAATCGGAACGGAATTTTTCATGATACATTTTATTTTGAATCGGAATTTTTTGGCCGCCGCAAACTGGATCTTTATTCGGGTCATAAAAAAAATTATGAACGACTGGTTTCAGCGACCCGGTGCCGGGCTTAACGCCTGCAGTTGCGGCATTCACTCACAGCCTGTTCAATCCCTTGCTTGGCCTGGCCGGTGCGTTTTTGGATGCGGCCGATCAGCTCGTCTTCCTTGCCCGCGATGAATTGCAGATCGTTGTCGGTGAGTCGCGCGAACTTTTGTTTCAACTTGCCCTTGGCAATGTTCCAGCTTCCTTTGACTGTGAGTGTGCTCATATTTTTTGGTGTTGCTTGTTTCATCGCATTACTCGTTGCGACGGAATTCTTTTTGCAAGTGGCGTGCCGCGCGTTTGAAAAATTATTTTCATCGCAAAACCAGCGCATTTGCCGGTTGCGGAAAACTCTGTGGAAAACGGAAACGGAAAGTTGATGCAAAGTGCAAAACACCATTCTCGGCCGATTTGCAAATTGCATTGCATCATCCGTTTCCAAAACTGCTTCATCCGCCGCAAATGCCGGTTTTACTTTGAAAGTTACGGGCAAATCAATCCGGCATGCGTCCAGCTAAAAGAAATCGTCGGGTGAGAAGTTTGGTTTAGGGGATCAGGGTAACCATCCGGCTTTTCATTCCGACGCAGACATACAAATTATGATTATGAACAAAACCCGCAACACCCTGCCTCCGCAAGTGCGCAAGGAAGCCATCGTCGTGCTGAACAATACGGTGGCGGATTTATTTGACCTGTTTGCGCGCATCAAACAAGCGCACTGGAATGTGCGCGGAACCACTTTCATCGGCTTGCACAAATTGCTGGACGAATTTGCCGACCGGACTTTGAAACATATTGACCTCGCGGCGGAACGCGCCACGGCTTTGGGCGGCGTGGTCGAAGGCACGTTGCGCGAAAGCGTGAAACATTCGCAGTTGAAGAAAAAAGAGGAACCGGAATCCATCAGCGGAATGGCGGATTGGATTCACACGCTCGCCGATGTTCATGCCGAGGCCGGCGGACAAGTCCGCAAAGGCATTAAAAAATTGACCGACGCCGAGGATTTCGGCACGGCGGATTTGTTGACGGATGTTTTGCGCACGCTGGATCTGCAACTCTGGTTGCTGGAAGCGCACATCAACCGGCTGCAAACCTAAACCATTAAAACATTTGACGTTATGCTTTACACTTTAGCGCTCATTTTGATTATCGCGTGGCTGCTGGGATTGGTCTCGTCCTACACGATGGGCGGATTCATCCACATACTTTTGGTCGTCGCCATCGTCATGATTCTGGTGCAACTGATTCAAGGCCGGGGGAAAATTTAGCGGACGGAAATCATTTTGAGAAAAATCAAAATTTCGGAAAACAAAAAATTAACCAAAAAAATTATTATGAAAAAACACACTGCGACCCATGAAAGCGAACATCTGTTGGAAGATGCGCAAGAACTGCTCTCGGCCACGGCCCATGTCGCCGAGGAAAAAGTTGTCGAAGCCCGCCGCCGCTTGACGGCCGCCATCGAAAAAGGCAAAGCGGCTTTGCATAACATCCAAGACAAGGCCGTTGCCGGCGCGAAAGCCACCGACCAAGTCATCCGCGACCATCCGTATCAATCCATCGGCGTCGCGCTCGGCGTCGGCGCGTTGTTTGGCTATTTGATCAGCCGCCGGAATCGTTGATGGTTTTATGGAAACACCGTCCGAAACACTGCCGCACTTGGCGGACGCGTCGAAGCGCCTGGCGCAACGCGCGTTCGTCATCTGCGAAAATCGCGTCGAACTTTTGATGGTGGAAGTCCAGGAAGAACGCGAACGGATTTTGCGCGCGATCTGGATGGCGCTGGCGGCGGCGGTTTTTGGCTTGCTCACCGGCATCACGTTCACCGCCGTGATCGTCGTTGCGTTCGGCCAACAATCACCATTGATCGCGCTGATAATTTTGACCGTAGTGTATGGCGGTGCCGGCTTGTTTCTTTATCTGCGGCTCGCGCAATTGCAACGCGACTGGCAGACACTTCCCGCCACGATTGAACAATTAAAAAAGGATCGCGAATGTCTCGAAAAACAACTGGGCTGACTCCGCTCGAAACGCGCAAGCAACTGCTGCTCGTGGAAAGCGAACTGAACCGTGCGCAGTTGGTGAACGAATTGCGCGAGTTCAAAATCGAATTGCATGAGTTGAGAAATCAAATGAATGCCGTCGGTTCCATCGCTTCTTCGGCGGCGAAACTGACCGACACTTTTTCGCGGATCCGCAGCGCCTTCACCCATCGCGAACCGGGCGATGGAAGCAAATCGTGGTTGTCCACCGCGCTTAGCGGCGCGCAAACTGTTGCTTCGCTGTTCGGCGCGTTTCGCTCGCGTTCCAAGTGATCGCTTGGAAACTCATTCAGATTGACCACCCATGAAATGTTTCCATTGCGACAGTTGCGGCATGATGGTTTTTTTCCAAAACGACCGCTGCGTAAAATGTAATCACGCGCTCGGATTTCTGCCGGAAGTTTTGGATTTGAGTGCGCTAGAAACGACACCGGAAAATAAATGGCGCGCTTCATCGTCGTTGGCTGATGGCAGGATTTTTCGGAAATGTGAGAATGGCATCCAACATCAAACTTGCAACTGGATGGTGCCGGAAAATGATCCCAACCCGTTGTGCGTCGCCTGCCGGCTCAACGAAATCATTCCCGATTTGACGAACGCAAAAAATCTCGAACGCTGGACAAATCTGGAACTCGCCAAGCGCCGCTGCATTTATACTTTTTTGGAACTGGGTTTGCCGTTTGAAAGTGCGACGAACCAGCCGGCGTTGAGTTTTCGTTTTCTCGAGGACAACGGAAATGAGCCGGTGAAAACCGGCCACGAAAACGGCGTCATCACGATCAATGTCGCAGAAGCGGACGATGATGAACGCGAGCATCGGCGGCTGACGTTGCACGAACATTATCGCACGCTGGTCGGACATTTGCGGCATGAATCGGGCCATTATTTTTGGGACCGGCTCATCGCCAATTCGCCGCACTTGCAAAATTTCCGTAAATTTTTCGGCGACGAAACTTTGGACTACGGCACGGCCCTCCAAAATTATTATGAGCAAGGTCCGCCATTGGATTGGCAAAATCGCACGGTGACGGCTTACGCAAGTTCGCATCCTTGGGAAGATTGGGCGGAAACGTGGGCGCATTATCTG
>JAMFSG010000220.1 GCA_026225155.1 Verrucomicrobiota bacterium | reverse complement strand
GCGGACGGCAAACTGACGCACGTCCAACCCGTCGGCGCGGATCCAAAAAAGTTCAATGAAGAATCAACTGCACCTTACGGCGTTGGTGCGTTTTTATTGGCGGGGAGTGAAATTTATCGAATGGCAGCATTAGAATGGAAATTTCATTGGACGATAATAACGGCTCCACCTCCACGTGATCATTACGTTGTAGAAATTACCAATCCTTCCGGTTTATGGCGTGATTCTGAAACTATTGAATTGGATTCGGTATTAAGTAACGAGATGAAAGGACCAAATGGCGAGCATACTAGGAATTATATGATTGGCACTGGACCAATTGGAATGCTAGCTGTTTTCGCCAAGCTTGTAGTGATGGACGGTGTTTCGTCGCAAATTTTAGATTCTCAATATTATTTTTCTCCAATGGATGCACGAGAAACCAATCAAAAATTAATTTTTCAAGTTGACCTTGCCCCGTACGAGACTCGGCGGTTTTACATTTTACCCGATAAAGCTTTGGCCGCCGTGCCGCCGCCGATTGTCAAAACCTTCGTGCGTTACGCTCCCGAACGTCACGACGATTTTGCGTGGGAAAGCGACCGCATCGCGCACCGCCTTTTCGGCAAGGCGCTGGAAACGTGGGCGGAAGAACCGCTCACCAGCAGCGGCTTTGATGTCTGGATCAAACGCACGCGCAGCCTCGTCATCAACCAAATGTATGGCTCCATGAAATTTTTCGACACGAACGGCGTGGCGCAGGATGATTTCAAGGTCGGCAAAACGCGCGGCGACGGCGGCTTGGGAATTTGGGACGGCAATGAACTTCACGTTTCTGCGAACTGGCGCCATTGGAAGCTCATCACGACCGGTCCGATCCGTTCGGAATTTGAACTGACTTACGACGCGTGGGACGCGGGCAATGGCCGCCTGGTTTCTGAAACGAAACGCATCAGCATTGACGCCGGTTCCAATTTGAGCCGCGTCGAAAGCACGTTCAGCAGCGACGACAAATCGCCATTGCAAATCGGCGTCGGCCTGGCGGAACGGCCGGGGTTTAACGTAGTGCTTCCAATTCAAAATGCCATGCTCGAACCGTGGGGCTATATTGGTTCTTGGCAAACTAGCACAGGACAAGGTCTCGTCGTGCAAAATCAAACTGAAGGCTGGATGACTTACTGGCAGCCGCAGGATTTTACAAAAGGTGTGACTGCCGTCGCCATCGTGCTGCCAAAAAACAGCGTGCAAACTTTCACGAACGATGTTCCAAATCTGCCAGCCAGCAAATTCGCGTCGCCCACGAAAACCGTGACGGAAGGCCAGCCCGCCTTGCGGGATTTGCTAGCCATCGCCCCCGCCGAAATCGGCCAGCCGTTTGTTTATTACTTCGGCGCGGGCTGGGACAAAAGTGGCGATTTTACCGACGCAAAATCATGGAACGATTACATCCGCCGCTTCGCCGCCCGCCGCGACCAGCCCTTGCAAGTGACGATTGGAAATTAAAATTTTTAACTGGGAGGGACGGCGTGTCGCCGTCCTTTTTTTTTTGGTTCACTCAACAGAGCGAACAAAGGGAACGAAGGCGAAACAATTTTGAATTTTCAAATTCTTCATTCTCTTTGTCTGCTTCTATAAAAAATTATGGGACGCCGACACGGCGTCCCTCCCGAAATTTTATTTCGCTTGTGCCGTCGAAATAATTTTCATCGCCTCCGCCGCGAGCGCGGAAATTTTGCCCCATGATTTTTCCGCGACAAGTTTGCGCTCCGCCATCCATGAACCGCCGATGGCCGCGACTTGCGGCAACGCGAGATAATTTGGCAACGTCGCCGCCGTGATGCCGCCGGTTGGAATAAATTTCACGCCGGTGTGGCCAAACGGGCCGATGAGCGCTTTCAATGCGCTCACACCGCCAAAGGTTTCCGCTGGAAAAAATTTCAGATTTTTCCAGCCGAGTTCCAGCGCGTGCATGACTTCCGTCGGCGTGATGACGCCGGGAAATAGCGGCAATTTATTTTCCTGCGCCGCGCGCGAAACGCTTTCGCTCAAACCCGGCGAAACGCCGAATTGCGAACCGGCGTCCACGGCTTGCTTCACTTGATCGGCGGTCAGCAAAGTTCCGGCACCGACAGAAATTTGCGGGACATTTTTGCGGATTTGCGCGATGGATTCCGCCGCGCCCGCCGTGCGAAAAGTGACTTCGATAACATTCATGCCGCCGGCAAGCAATGCCTCGGCGAGCGGCACGGCGTCCTCGGTTTTATCAATGACCGCAACGCAAATGAGGCGTTGTTGAAGAAAATGTTGCGTATCCATAAAAGTGGTGGGCAAATGATACACGGTCGCGCTTGCGAGTGAACTTGAAAATGGATTGGTGGGTTGGTGGGGCGAGCGTCCCCGCGAGCCGAGGCAATCTATGTT
>JAMFSG010000219.1 GCA_026225155.1 Verrucomicrobiota bacterium | reverse complement strand
TGCCAAAATAGCTTATCCGCTATCTGACAAAAAAAAGGAAATTCGAATAGAAAAGATTACAGATAGTGCGCTTGTTGCCGACATAGAAGAAATTATATCGAACAAGACAGCCAACCCAACAATTGTTCGCGCGTTAGTGAATGCTCGTGTCGGTCAAGGCAAGTTTGGATTGGAAGTTCGTAAATTTTGGAAGCATCGCTGTTCTGTTACAGGTTCTTCTACCAAAGCAGCACTGGAAGCGTCGCATATAAAAGGCTGGGCTGATTCAACTAATGTCGAGAGATTAGATCCAAACAATGGCCTCCTCCTCACAGCCAACTTACATAAATTGTTTGATGCGGGTTTAATTTCATTTGAAAATTCAGGCGAATTGCTCGTTTCATCACAACTCTCCAAATACGAGCGCGATATTTTTGGTCTTGTCGGAAGAAAGTTAACTAAAATTCCATCTTCTAAAATGGCCAATTATTTATTGCAACATAGAACCAATTTTTTTGAAAAGAAGATGCTTTAAGAGTTTGCGCAATCTGTGATTTCAAAATGACTACGATGAAAATTTCCGTTGCCGAAATCCGTGCGATGAAAAGTCGCGGCGAAAAAATTGCCGCGCTCACGGCGTATGATTTTCCGATGGCAAAATTGCTGGACGAAGCGGGCGTGCCGTTTTTGCTCGTCGGCGATTCGGTCGGGATGGTCGTGCTCGGTTATCCGAATACGACGCATGTGACGATGGCGGAAATTGAACATCATTTGCGCGCCGCCGCGCGCGCGAAACCGAACGCGTTGCTTGGCGCGGATTTGCCATTCAAAAGTTACGAGACGATTTCTGAAGCGGTGGCGAATGCAAAAAAATTAGTTGCAGCGGGCGCGGAATATGTGAAGGCGGAAGGCGGATGCGAAATTTTGCCGCAGGTCAAAGCCATCATCGCGGAAGGAATTTCGTTTTGCGGCCATCTCGGAATGTTGCCGCAACACGTGCTGGAAGAAGGCGGTTACAAAATCAAAGGCAAACAGGAAGCCGAACATCAAAAATTGCTCGACGATGCAAAGGCATTGGCGGATGCAGGCGCGTTTGCGATTGTTTTGGAATTGGTGACGTCGCCGGTGGCAAAAGAAATTTCCGAAAAGATTTCCGTTCCGACGATCGGCATCGGTAGCGGCCCGGATTGCGATGGGCAGATTTTGGTGACGCACGATTTGACGGGTAGCTTTCCGTGGTTCACGCCGAAGTTCGCGAAGCCGCTGGCGAATTGCGCAGGCGAAATAAAAAAAGCGGTGACGACTTGGAAAAATTCATTGACGGCGGTTTGAAGCGGCAACTTTTTATGGTTGCGAGTGTTCACTTAAGAGTTTGCCAATGTGCTGCCGGCATCTTGCCGGCAGAAGAATGCACTGGTTGGCAACTGAACTGCCGGCAAGATGCCGGCAGCACGTTATGGATCTGGAATCATTAATCAGTTTGGCGGCGCAAAATGGCGCGAGCGATTTGCATCTGGAATCTGGCTTGTCGCCGGCTTTGCGGGTGCGCGGTGCGTTGCGCGTGGCGGGTGATGCGATTCCGGCCAGCGTGATGACGGGAATGGCGCGACAGATTTTGACCGAAGATCAATGGCAAGTTTTTCTGGAACGGCGCTCGTTCGATTTTTCCAAAACCATTCACGGCGTCCGCTGCCGGATCAATATTTTGCAATCATCGCGCGGCGTGGGCATGGCGATCCGCTTGCTGACTTCATTTCAGGCGACGGTGGAAAAATTGAATCTGCATCCCGATCTCAAAAAATTGATCAAGCATCCGCATGGTTTGATTTTGGTCAGCGGGCCGACCGGTTGCGGAAAATCCACGACACTCGCTGCGTTGATTCAGGAAATCAATCTGACGGAAACGCGGCACGTCATCACAGTGGAAAGTCCGATCGAACATTCGTTCCGCCCGCGCCGCGCTTTTATCCGCCAGCGCGAAGTCGGCCGCGACACGCCGAGTTTTGAGCAGGCGTTGCTGGATTCGTTACGCGAAGATCCGGACGTCTTGATGGTCGGCGAAATGCGCGAACCGGAAACGATGCGGCTCACGCTGAACGCTTCGGAAACCGGCCATCTGGTTTTGGCGACGGTGCATTCTTCGACGTGTGCGGAAGCGATCCAACGCGTCGCGTCGGCGTTTCCGGCGGAGATTCAAGGCGCGGTTTGCGCGCAATTGGCGGACTGCCTCGTTGCCGTCGTTTCGCAACGGCTACGCTTTCGTCCGGAATTGAACATCCGCGTGCCCGAATGTGAAATTTTGCTGGCGACGCACGCGGTGAAAAATTTCATCCGCACGCGGGATTTTTTCAAGATCGCCTCGGCGTTGGAAACGGGCGCGGAACATGATATGTGGACGTTTCAGCGTTACGCAAAATGGCTGGACAGCCGGACGAATTGGTTTTTGCCGGAACAAAATTCCGAGCCCCTGGAAAATGAAACAACGGAAACGGCGATGAATATTTCGCCGCTGCCGCCAGTAGTTAGCGCTCCAAAATTTACAAAAAATAATTCCAGCGTAATGCAAAATCCGGCGGCGAAGGAAAAGGACCGGATTGAAATCGAGCCGAGCGAAGGCGGTTTGGAAAATATTTTGAAAAAATTCGGCTGATATGAACGGATTGCAAAAAACTTTTTTTGGCGGCGCGGTTATCATCTTCATTGGAATTTTGGTCGGCGGTTGCACGACGACTTCGCAAGCGCGTTTGCAGGCGCGGGATGCTTATCTGGCCGGACAAAACCAAGTTTTGCGGCAGCAGCAATTGGCATTGCAAGCACCGAGCGTCAAGATTGTCGGGCCGGTGCAAAATCCGCAGGTGCCGTGGGTTGCGGGACTGACGCTTGCGCAGGCTATCGCCACGGCGAATTATATTGATTCGCACGATCCGAAAGAAATTGTCATCACGCGTGATGGTGAAAGTGCGACGCTGGATGCAAAGGTTTTATTTAATGGCACGGTCGTGCCGCTGGAAGCGGGCGATGTGGTCGAGCTGCGGCAGTGACTTCAAGGTGAAAACGGTGGCAAAATTTCGTCACACAGAGGCACAGAGGGCACAGAGACTTTCAGAAAAAATTTCCTCTGTGCCCTCTGTGCCTCTGTGTGACAATTCCCGCTAAAACTTTTCTTCAATAATTTTCAGCTTGGACAGCCAATGTCCGACCCTGTCTGCAAAACTGTTGTCGTAATTAAAACAAAATTATGACAACGAACGAACAACTCGAACTTGGATTCAACGGAACGCAGGCGCGCATTTTTGGCAAACGGCGTGAATCGCGCATGGCGCGGGGACAATGGTGGTTCGCCAAGATGCGCGAAGCCGTTGCCGGCGCGATGGACTGGCAGGCGCAAGGCGCGCCGCGGCCGAAGCAGATTTTATTTTCCGGTGTGAACCGTGAATTGAAGGCGTGATCTTCCCAAGTCCGCGTTCCCATGCGGCCCGTCGCGCGCCGGTTATTTCCCCACAACAGGATAACCGGCGCGTATGAATTCGCGCAGGTCGGAAATTTCTTCCGCGCCGTGGATCGTGTGGGCTTTTGGAAATTCGCGCCATTCGACGTTGAGGCCGAATGATTTGAGTTTTTGAATTTGCTCCCGCACGGGTGCGAAGGGAATCACGGAATCATAATGGCCGTGCGTGGCGAGCAGGCGTTGTTCTTTGGCGACGGGCGAAAGTTCTTTCAACAAATTTTCAATCTCAAAAACCCAGCCGCTGATGCCGATGAGTCCGGCGAGCCGGTGCGGATAGCGCAGACCGACATCAATCGTCATCAGGCAGCCTTGCGAAAATCCGGCGAGCGTGATCTGGTCGGCGGGGAAATTTTTCGCGCGCAAATCATCGAGCAATTCAAAAAGCAGTTTGCGGCTGCGCACAATTCCCGGCGCGATTTCGTTCGGATAATCGAACCAGGAAAAGCCGCCGAAATATTCATCGGGCGCGTTGACGAGCAGATAATTCAGCCATGTCAAATCGAGCGCTTCAGGTAGCCAGCGATAACCATCGATGCTGTCGCCGAGGCCGTGCAGCATGACCATGAGGCGGCGGGAATTTTTTTCGCGGGCGGGGATCAGTTCGGCGTGCAGCATGAAATTATTTCGCCGACGATTTCAATTTGTCCGCAGCTGCGTCCAGCCAATCGGTCAGGGCTTTGCGCTGTTCGGCGGTGAGGCGGGCGTCAACGTGGATGGCGGTATATTTCGCCGGCGGCATTTTATTGTAAGTGATTTTCTTACTCATGCCATCGAGCTGGTCGGCGGCGGTATCAGGATCATTCGTCGGCCATTCGGAAAAATTCAAAGCGTCGCGGCCGTCGTTGGTGTCTTTCACCACAAGCCAGGAAACGGGTGCGACGTGCGCATACCAGGGCCATTTGGTCTGATACGAATGACAATCATAACAGGCGGCGACGAGGCTGGCGGCGACAGGTGCGGGCGGATTAAGGCTGGCGATCAAATCAGATTTGACGGGCGGATTGGTGCGCGCCGGATTGGTGAATTGCAGCAACAAAAAAACCGCCGCGACCGCGATGACCAGCACTTTCAATATTTTTTTCATTCAATTTCCAAAACTATGATGTCCGGGGAATTGAGATGTTCCCAAGGCGCGATACGAATAGGAAAAATTCCCGCGCACGGCAAAGCTTTTCGCAGTCGGTTCAATGATTGACGAGCCGCGCGGACTGGAGTTTGGCGCGCATGACATGGATGAGCGCCTTGACGGTGAGCTCAATGAACAAAAATGGTTTGGCGATGAAATCGTTGCCGCCGGCCATC
>JAMFSG010000218.1 GCA_026225155.1 Verrucomicrobiota bacterium | reverse complement strand
CATGAACAACTCAAACACGAGATCCAAAACTTTTTTCGGGTTCGCGTTTTCGCGGTCAATCTTGTTGATGACGACGATCGGTTTCGCGCCCGCTTCCAAAGCTTTGCGCAAAACGAAACGCGTCTGCGCCTGCGGGCCTTCGGCGGAATCAACCACCAGCAGCACGCCATCAATCATGTTCATGATGCGTTCCACTTCGCCGCCAAAGTCCGCGTGTCCGGGCGTATCCACGATGTTGATGGCGTAATCCTTGTATTTGAACGCGGCGTTTTTCGCGCGGATGGTGATGCCCTTTTCCTTTTCCAGATCCATGGAATCCATCAGGCGTTCCTCGGAAGATTCGTGCTGGTTTTCGCGGAACGTGCCGGATTGCTTGAGCAGACAATCCACGAGCGTGGTCTTGCCGTGATCAACGTGCGCGATGATGGCGATATTTCTAATGTGCTGCATAGAGTAAAAAATAGTCGCACATTCTGCCTTTTATGCGGCAAAGGTCAAGCCGCGTATTCTTGGAAAATTGAATTGTCACCGCTTTGGCACAAATCAAAATCCAGCCAAAAAAATGCGCCAACGGAATATTTTCTAAATAACGCGCCTCCCCACAATCGGGCATGGACGAATTTTAGGATGAACGCTAGGCTGGCGCTTAATAATTCGACGCGACTTGAACATGAAAAAACTTTACCAACTTTTCGTTTTGGCTTTTGCGTTTTTATCCCTTGGTTTTCTCGCTTCGGCGCAAACCAACGGTGCCTCAAACCAACCAACCATCCGCCTGACTTTCGTCGGCGACAGCATCACCGCCGGTTACGGCACGACGGATCCCGGACGCGATGCGTATCCTTCGCAATTGCAACGGCTGCTCGGCGCGGGCTGGAAGATTCAAAATTTTGCCGTCAGCGGCACGACTTTGGCACACAGCGGCGATTCGCCTTACATCAACACCAAGGAATATCAGCAGGCGCTCGCTTCCCAGCCGGATGTGCTCGTCATTGATCTTGGCGCGAACGACAGCAAGCCGTTCAATTACGAAAAACATCCCGACGATTTCATTCCTGATTACAAAGCCATCATCGCCGCGTTTCGTGCGGTGAATCCAAAAGTGAAAATTTACGCCGCGCTGCCCGTGCCGGCGTTTCCCGAAAATTACGGCATCCGCGACAGCGTGATCGTCGCCAAAATCATTCCCGCCATTTTGCAAGTCGCGGCGGACACACAGGTCGTGACGATTGATCTGCACAGCGCACTCGTCGGCCACGATGCGGATTTTCCCGACCACGTTCATCCCAATACCGCCGGCGCCAAAGCCATCGCCGAAGCGGACTTTGCCGTTTTGAAAAATGATTTTCCAAATTCCGTTCAAACCGTTTCCGTCGCACCGCAAAAAAATCTTCCCGGCTTCAACGGCATTGATGTTTGGAAAGATGTCGAATACGCCAGCGTCAACGGCCATTCGCTCAAACTCGATCTCTACATTCCCGAAAATGCGCCACGCCCGGTGCCGCTCATCATTGACATTCACGGCGGCGGCTGGATGGCGCTCGATAAAACCGAACTGATCGCACGCGGCATTCTCGATCACGGTTTCGCCGTCGCGAGCATTGATTATCGTCTGACAAAAGAAGCGATTTTTCCCGCGCAGATCCATGATTCCAAAGCCGCCGTCCGCTGGCTCCGCACGCACGCAAGCGAATACGGTTTGCGATCCGACAAAATCGGCGCGTGGGGCGATTCCGCCGGCGGGCATCTTGTGTCGCTGCTCGGCGTCACGCCGAACAAACCGGAATTTGAAGGCAATGAAGGCAATGCGAATGTTTCAAGTGAAGTGCAAGCCGTCTGCGATTATTACGGTCCGTCCGACTTTCTGACAATCCCGCTTCCCGCCGCCGACACTCTGGCCGATGCCGCGTTGCCCAAATTGATCGGCGGCTTGATCGAACAGAATCAGGAGAAAGCCCGGCAAGTGAGTCCGATCACTTACGTCTCGTCCAACGCGTGTCCGTTCCTGATCGTGCACGGCGACAAAGATCCGATCGTGCCGCTGCAACAGAGCATTGAATTCAATGACGCGCTGCAAAAAGCCGGCGTCGCCTCGCAACTTTACATCGTCAAAGGCGGTGGCCACGGTTTCAACGATGCCAAGGCCTTCGACACCGTCATCGCGTTCTTCAATCAATATCTCAAGTAACTCTTAAGGTGCTGCCGGCATCTTGCCGGCAGCACGTTGGTTCAAAACAAGCTTGGTTGCTGGAACGTAAGCGTTGGCGTAGGCGTAGGATTTTTGAAAGTTGTCAACGCCGCCTGCCGTGCCGCCTTTGAATGTTGCTGTTTTAATTTCGCAATCTCGCGACCAGCCAAACCGTCGCAACGTTCGTTATCCGCATTGCCCGCGTGGCCTTTCACCCATTTCCACGTCACACGATGTTGCGCGACCAATTCGTCCAGTTGTTTCCACAAATCCACATTCTTCACTGGTTCTTTCGTGGACGTCACCCAGCCTTTACGTTTCCAACCGCTGATCCATTGCGTGATGCCGTTCTTGAGATATTGCGAATCCGTGAAGATGCAAACGTCGCTGCGCGTTTCCAGCGTGGCGAGCGACTCGATGGCCGCGCGCATTTCCATGCGGTTGTTGGTCGTCGCCAATTCGCCTCCGGAAATTTCGCGGACAACTTCGCCGCAACGCACCACCGCGCCCCAACCGCCCGGTCCGGGATTTCCTTCGCAACCGCCGTCGGTGTAGATGATTACGGAATTCATCGAGACAAAACTCATTTGTGGCAGATTACATTCATGCACATTATAACCATCGCAACATTTGGGTGGTAGGGACGGCGCGCGGCGCCGTCCGCGCCGGGTTGCGGCGCAACGGACGTGCAAAGCGCCAACGCAACCACATCCGCCCGTTTCCGTCGCCTGACGCTGCGCTCGGCGACGGGGACATCGCAGCGCGATATCCCTACCACGATGAGATCAAACCAACTTTTTCAACCGCGCATCTTCGCTCAATTTCTTGACCAGCTCCTTGATTTTTTGCGCTTGCGATTTGTGCGCGAGCAACACGGCATCGTCCGTCTGCACCAAAATCGAATCGCGCAAACCGACGATCGCGATCGGCGTGCGATTTTTCGTGCGTGCGTCGAAGATGATATTCCGCGCCGCGTCCACATGAATAAAATCCGCCACGGCCGCGTTGCCTTCCGCGTCCTGCTTGACGTGCCGCGCGAGCGCCGGCCACGCGCCAAGATCGTCCCATTCAAACGCGCCGTCCGCCACGATCACGTTCTGCGCCTTTTCCATCAACGCGTAATCAATCGAAACTTTTTTGATTTCGGGATATTCCTTCGCCAAAACTTTCGCGAGCTTCGCGGGATGGTTCGCAACCTTGAACCAGCGCTGGCACGCGGCAAACATTTCCGGCTGATGTTTTTCCAAACCATTCGTGACCGTAATGAAACTCCAGACGAACATCCCCGCATTCCAACGATATTGCCCGCTGTTGACGTATTCCTGCGCGCGTTGAAAATCCGGTTTCTCGACAAATTTTTCCGCCTTGAAAAAAGTCGTCTTCGTTTTTTTCGCGCCGCTCGCCGCCGGCAAAACATTTCCCGTTTGGATGTAACCGTAGCCCGTCGCCGGCTCGTTCGGCTTGATGCCAATGGTCACGATTGCCTGGCCTTGCGCGGCGACATCAAACGCGTCGCTCAAAACCTGCTGGAATTTTTTCTCCTCAGGAATCACATGGTCCGCCGGCAAAACCGCCATCACGCCCGTCGTCGAACGCGCGCCGACCAGCGCCGCGCCGAGCGTCACCGCCGCGCACGTGTCGCGCCCCACCGGTTCGGCCACGAGATTGTCCTTCGGAATTTTCGGCAACTGTTTCCGCACCTCCGGCAACTGCGCCGCGTTGGTGATGACGAAAATATTTTTCGCCGGCACGATCGGCAGCACGCGGTCCACCGCCGATTGCAGAAACGATCTTTTGCCGAGCAACGTGAGCAATTGCTTGGGCATCTTTTCGCGGCTCAACGGCCAGAACCGCTCGCCGCGCCCGCCCGCCATGATGATCACGAACCGGTCTTTGATGTCTGATTTTGCTTTCATAATTTTTAGCCACAAATGGGCAAGTATAAATACGGATTAAAATATTAAATCATCACAGGTTGATTTTTGCATGCATCTTCTCTAAAAAACCACAAAAGGCCGTTTGGAATCCTAGCTACCACGGCAAATAATTGATGTTTTTCTCCCATCACAGCCAAATTAACCAGGTCTAAAAATTCTTGTAGAGTTCTGAAATATTTTTCATCTTCGCCATCCGGGAAATCACCCAAGACCGCTTCACTTAAAATTGTTTCAAGATCATTATGTGAAAGTATTTTGTGTCTAGCGGGGCGAATCTTTGTTGCAAGTTCATCAAGTCCATTTTTGAGTTTTTTCAATTTCTCTTCTTGGTCGCAATCCCAACCGCCAAATCTAACCATATACTCAATTCCGAGCGTAACATGTCCTTGTTGAATGGCTGGGTCATGAAGTTTAGCGATTTGAAGCAAAATTGACTCCTGCGATAAAATGCTAAAATGTTCCAGAGCTTTCCCTGCTATTGATTTTTCCATCTCTGCTTTGCGCGCATTTTCAGTAAATATAATTTTATGGAAACGCCAATCAGAATAGGCACGATCGCACAGGTCATTAAAAGCTTTGAGCACGATTAAAGAGTGGGCAGTTTTATTTGACTCATTCATCATTTTACACTCTTGCTTAAATTCCGTGTTTCATCCATGGCTCAAATAGTTTTCACCGCATCACCCAGCGATTTCACAAACGCACTGGCACCTTAAACCGCTTTATCCAAAGCCACGGAAACGCGCAGACCGAGCGGCAGTAAAATTTCCTGCAAGGTTTCCAAGGTGGGATTGCCGTTCTTGGAAAGAATTTTGTAAAGGCTCGGCCGCTTGAGGCCAACGCGTCCGGCCAAATTACCCATGCCGCCGCCGGCTTCAACTACGTCTTTGAGCGCGATCAGGAAAGTTGCATTATCTTTTTCGGCAAGCACTTGCGCGAGATATTCGGCGGCGTATTCGGGATCGCCGAGTCGTTTCTTCAAATCATCTTTGTAATTTTTCAGGCGCATATTTATTTCGTAAATTGTTGCCACAGTTCCTGCGCACGGCGGATGTCGCGCGACTGGCTGCCCTTGTCCCCGCCGCCGATTAGGACGACAATTTTTCGTCCGTGCAATCCGTAATAAACGCGCAGTCCCGGACCAAAATTGATCCGCAATTCAAACACGCCGTCGCCAACGGGTTTGCAATCGCCAAAATTTCCGGCGCGAATCCGGGTCAACCGCGCGTCCACCGTCGCTTGCATTCGCATGTCGCGCAGGGAATCAAACCATTCGTCAAACGGAACGAGTCCATTCTCAAGCTCCAGCTTTTTGATCTCCCGTTCGAGCATTGGCAGTGTAATCTATAGGTGACAAACCGTCAAATTGTTTTCACCGCATCGCCCAGCGATTTCACGAACGCGCCGACTTGGGCGACGAGGTCCGGCGATTTTCCGTGCGCGGCGATCTGGTTCACAATCGCGCTGCCAACCACGCAGCCGTCACCTTCCGCCGCGACGGCTTTCGCCTGTTCAGGATTGGAAATGCCGAAGCCGACGGCGATCGGCAAATCCGTGTGCGCGCGTATTTTGGCGACTTGCGAGGCGAGATTCGTCGCGATGCTCGTCTGCATGCCGGTCACGCCTTCGCGCGAGATGTAATAAATGAATCCGCTGCCGCGTTTCACGATGAGTTCCATGCGCGCGTCCGGCGTCGTCGGCGCGACGAGATAAATATGGCAGAGCCCGGCTTTTTTCATCAACGCCTCGTAATTGTCCGATTCTTCCGGCGGCAGATCGAGCACGAGCAAACCATCCACGCCAGCGTTCGCGGCGGCGGCGATGAATTTTTCCATGCCGACCTTGTGAATGAGGTTGAAATAAATGTAGAGCACAATCGGAATCTGCGAGTCCTTGCGAATGGCGACGATCGTTTCCAAAAGTTTCGGCGGCGTGGTGCCGGATTCCAAACCACGCTGCGCCGCAAGCTGATTCACCAAACCGTCCGCCAGCGGATCGCTGAACGGCACGCCAAGTTCCAAAATATCCACGCCCGCCTTGTCAAAAGCCAGCGCGAGCTCGCGCGTGGCGGCGAGATTCGGATCGCCCGCGCCGATATAGACGACAAAACTTTTTTTGCCCGCGCGTTTCAATTGCGCGAAGCGTTCCTCGATTCGATTCATTCGCGATAGTTTCAAGTTTCAAGTTTCAAGTTTCAAGCTTGGAAAATGTCGCGCGAAGGACGCGAAGGACGCGAAGGGAAAAATTCTTCTTCTTCGTTTTTCTTCGCGGCTTTCGCACGACACGTTTTGGCTGATTTCGCACTTCTTGTATTTGCATTGAAAGTTCCCGGCTTGCGGACTAAAACTTCAGGTCGCCGGACTTTAATATGAAACCAAAAATCTCGCTCCCGATCTTTCTCCTGCTGCTCGCCGGATTGTTGCCGGCGATGGCGACGGTTACGGATGAACAAAAATTGTCCGCCGCAGACAATGGCTTTGCCTTCAAGCTGCTGAAACAAATCGCCCAAGAGCAACCT
>JAMFSG010000217.1 GCA_026225155.1 Verrucomicrobiota bacterium | reverse complement strand
GTTCGCGTTCCGCCATTTCCAAAATTTGCGCGTGGATGTCGGTGACTTCATCGCGGCGCGCAGCGGAGAGCAGTCCATCCACATATTCGCCAAACGGGCGCGTTGGAGAAAAATTGGGAAAATTTTCACCGCCGATTCGATTTAACGCAGCGCGGACATGGTCGAGCGTGATGACATAACCTTGCGCGGCGAGCAGGGCTTTGCGCGTCACATTTTCCAATTCGCGCACGTTGCCCGGCCAGGATTGTGATTGTAAAAATTCTACGGCTTTGGAATGGATGGATGGATTCGCGTTGCCCAAATCTGAACCGTGTTTGCCGAGAAAATAACGGACGAGATCGAGCACATCTTCGCGGCGGCTGCGCAACGGCGGCAGTGTGAGCGCGACGACGTTGAGGCGATAATATAAATCTTCGCGGAATTTTTTCTCGCGGATGCCGGTTTCCAAATCCTGATGCGTCGCTGCGATCACGCGGACATCAACCGAAATTGTTTCCTTGCCACCGACGCGTTGAAACGTTTTTTCCTGCAATACGCGCAGCAGTTTCGCCTGCGTGCCGAGCGTCAGATCGCCGATCTCATCGAGGAAAATCGTGCCTTTGTCCGCCTGCTCAAAACGGCCGATGCGTTTCGCGTCCGCGCCGGTGAACGCGCCGCGTTCGTGGCCGAACAATTCGCTTTCCAAAAGCGTTTCGGGAATTGCAGCGCAATTGATCGCGATGAACGGTGCGTTGGCGCGGTCGCTGTGCTGATAAATCGCGCGCGCAATCAATTCTTTGCCCGTGCCGGTTTCACCGCAGATCAAAACGCTCACCGGCTTGGCGGCGACGCGGCCGATTTCCTTGTAAATATTCTGCATCAACTGGCTCTGGCCGATGAGCGCGTCGCGCGTATGATTCGTTTCGCCCAAGCCGACCGGCTCGGACATTTGCCGATTGCTGTCGGCGGCTTTGCGGACGAGTTCGATGAGTTGCGGAATGTTGAACGGTTTCAGCAAATAATCGTAAGCGCCAAACTTCATCGCTTCGATCGCCGTTTCCGTCGTGCCGAATGCAGTGACTAAAATAATTGGCAAACGCGGTTTTGCCGCGTGCAGTTGGCGGACGAGATCCAAACCATTCAAGCCCGGCAATTTCAAATCCGTGATGACGAGATTGAACGAATCTTTCAGCGCGCGCGCCAAACCTGCGTCGCCGCGTTTTTCGATTTCAACGGCGTGACCTTCCGCCGTCAACAATCGTTGCAGCGTGTCGGTGATGCCGGAATCGTCTTCGATCAATAAAATTCTCGTGGCCGCGTTCATTCAGCTTGCGGCAAAACGATACCAAACGTCGTGCCATGATGCACCTGCGTTTGATATTGCAGCGCGCCGCCATGCTTCTGGATGATGGCTGCTGCGATGGCCAAGCCCAGGCCCGTGCCGGAATCTTTCGTGGTGAAAAACGGATCGAACAAACGTTTTTCAGTTTCCGGCGAAATGCCTTTACCGTTGTCTTCGACTTCGAGAATGACCATGTCGGTTTCCGCGTTGGCGAGACGTTTGCGGTCGCGCCGCGCGCGCAATTTCACCGTGCCGGTCTGCCCGATGCTGTCGGCGGCATTTTGGACGAGGTTGATCAAAACCTGTTTGATTTGCGCGGCGTCCACGAGAATTTGCAACGGCTCCGACGGTTCCAAAACGAGTTGGATGCTCGAACGCGCGAGTTGCGGTTCGAGAAATTTTTTCGTTTCCGCCAAAATGGTTTCCGCCGGAATTATTTTCAATTCCGGTTCCGTCGGCCGCGCGAACAAAAGAAAATCGCTGACGATCCGTTCCAGCCGCAAAATTTCGCGCTCGACCAATTTCGCGTCATCGTGTTCTTGCGAACACGGCTGGAATTTTTTCTGCTGGATAAAAAGCGCGGCTTTGATCGCCGTCAACGGATTGCGGATTTCGTGCGCGACGCCGGCGGCGAGCATTCCGAGCGCGGCGAGTTTTTCGTGACGTTCCACCAGCGTCTGGCTTTCCACGAGTTTTACGCGTAACGGCGCAATCATGTCGCGATAAACCATGCCGGCCAACGCGACGCCGAAAACGAACAATAAAATCAGCGAGCCAAGCACCGACCAATGCAGCCGTTGCAACATCTGGTTCGCGTGCGCGAGCATTTGGTTGCGCGAAGCATAAAGTATCTTGCCGAGATCGTGTCCCAGATCGCCGAGATGTTGCGTGGCGAGACGCAGCGGATTGAAATCGGCGAGCGTCGCGCTTTGCTGGCCGAGGGTTTGCATTTTCAGATGCACGTCCGTCGCGGCGCGCATGTAATCGCCGTAAGCGCCCTCGACTTTTTGCAGCGCGTCTTTTTCATTTTGCGTTGTCAGCTTCGGTTTTTGTTCGCCCATCCAGACTTCCAGTTTGCGGCTGGCTTCGAGAAAATCATTCCACGTCGTCGGGTCGTGGTCGGTTCCGTAACGCTGCATCATGTTGTTGAGTTCGCGCAGGGAATCGTGAAATTCATCCGCCATCCGAAAACTTTCGACATCCACCTGGCTCAGCCGCGCGTGCAATTCCGCCGCCTGCCGCTGCGAATTGAACGTCGCCAAAAAAATCAAAACGCCCATCAGCGCCACGACCAGCGCGAGCGTGACCAATCTGAATGTGATCCCGAATTTCATGCGACTTAAAATTTAGCGGATGCAAAAATCTCTGTCTTGGCAAAATCAATTTAATTTGCTGCCACGCTTCAAGCATAAATCGTGCGCACGGTTTCGCGATTTTCGAAAACGCCGGTTTCGTTCGGAAAAATGCGGATTTGATTTTAATTTTCGTTTCATTCATCGAAGGTCAACAGCAAAGCCATTTTGCACTTCAGCATAGTTGCTTTGCACCCGGATTGTCGCGGCGTCTTTGGAAAATGGAAAAAACGTTTGGAATTGCCTGTTTCGTCATACAGATCGCCATTGGCATGGCATTCGCTAAAGCTGACGAATCGTAATAGTTCCGGTTGCGAAAAAAATCGCCGCCATTGAACCAGCGAGCGTGATTAAAAATGAAACCGACGGCGAACCGGATTTTGGTCGTGGATGACGACGCGGCCGTGCGCGAAATGCTGACGCGTGTGCTGGCCGGCGAAGGCTATCTGGTCTGGCCGGCGGCGAACGGAACGGTCGCGCTGGAAATCATTGCGGCGCAAAAAATTGACCTGGTGCTGCTGGATCTGAATCTGCCGCACGAAAGCGGCTGGGACATTTTTGAAAAACTGGCGATGGAAAATCCATTGCTGACAGTGATTATCATCACGGCGCGGTCGAACCAGCTTTTCACCGCGCTCGGCGCGGGTGTCGGCGCGCTGCTGGAAAAGCCGCTGAATTTTCCGCAGTTGTTGCAGACGATCGCGCGGCTTTTGGCGGAACCGGTTGAATCGCGGCGCGCACGGACGGCGGGCGGTCCGGCGGATTTTCAATATCTGCACGGGCAGCGGAAGGAACGGAAAAAAACAAAGCCGTGAAGACGATTAAGGTAATGACAATTTGCGCGGCGCGACGAAAGTTTTTATGCTGGGCGAATACAAATTGAAAGTTTTACAAAAGTTATTTTTGTCTGTGGAAATTTCTAAATTATGAATGGAGTTAAAAATGTCTGACTCAACTTCGCAACCGCCGCGTTTTGATGAACCCATCAGGCCGCTTTCGCCGCCGCCAAAAAAAAGCCACGCCTGGCTTTGGATTTTGGTTTTGCTGGTGATTGTCGTGGTGGCGGGAATTTTATTTTTCCGTCATCGGGGGCAATCATCATCGCCGGCGGATGCGTCGGCGGAAACATCCACGCCATCAGCGCATGGCGGTCACGGTGGGCGCGGCGGCGGCATGGGGCCGACAATGGTCAGCACGACAACGGCGCAAAAAGGCGACATTGGAATTTACGTCAACGGTTTGGGCGCGGTGACATCGCTCAACACGGTTTCGGTGAACAGTCGTGTGGAAGGCCAGATCATGAAAGTAAATTTTCAAGAAGGCCAAATGGTCAAGGCGGGCGATCCGTTGATTGAAATTGATCCGGGTCCGAATCAGGCGGCGTTATTGCAAGCGCAAGGCCAGCTTGAACGGGACAGCGCGACGCTGCAAAACGCGAAGCTCGATCTGGAGCGTTATCAGGAAGCATTCGCGAGCAATGCAATTCCGAAGCAACAATTAGACACGCAAGTCGCGACGGTTCAACAGGACGATGGCACGGTGAAGTTGGATCAGGGCCAGCTCGACAACGCCAAATTGCAGCTCGCTTATTGTTACATCAACGCGCCGATTTCCGGTCGTGTGGGTTTGCGGCTGGTTGATTCGGGCAACATCGTTCAGGCGGGCAGCACGAATTTGGTTGTCATCACGCAACTTGAGCCGATCAGCGTAATCTTCAGTCTCGCGCAAAATTTTCTGCCGGAGATTCAAAAACAATTGCGCGCGGGCAACACGCTCACGGTGGATGCGTTTGACACGGCTGATCAAAATAAACTGGCGACGGGAACGCTGGAAACTTTGGACAATCAGATTTCCCCGGACACCGGCACGTTCAAAATTCGCGCGATTTTCACGAACGAAGACGACACGCTTTTCCCGAATCAATTCGTGAACGCGCATCTGCTGGTGAACACGTTGCGCGATGTGACGTTGCTGCCGAACACGGCGATCCAGCGCAACGCGGACAGCGCGTTTGTTTATTTGATCGCGCCAGACAAAACCGGCACGAACCAAATGGTTTCAATGCAGACAATCACGGTCGGCACGACGGATGGAAATGTTTCGCAGGTGGACGGCATTGATCCGGGCACGGTGGTGGTCGCGGATAATTTCAACAAGCTCATTGACGGCATGAAAGTGCTGGTGCGTCCGCCTTCAATGGATTCGACAAACTCGGTGGGCAGCTCGACCAACGGCGTCGCCGGCGCGCATAAACACAGAAAGAAAACTTCCGAGTGAGTCCGTCACGTCCATTTATTTTGCGGTCCGTGGCGACGTCGTTGCTGATGGCCGCGATCGTGATCGTCGGCATCATCGCGTATTTTTTGCTGCCGGTTTCGGCGTTGCCGGAAGTGGATTATCCGACGATTCAAGTCGTCACGTTTTATCCGGGCGCGAGTCCCGACGTGACGGCGTCCGCGATCACCGCGCCGCTGGAACGGCAGTTCGGCGAATTGCCCGGCTTGAACCAGATGACTTCGATCAGTTCCGGGGGCAGTTCAATCATCACGTTGCAATTCACGCTGTCGCTGGATATTGACATCGCCGAACAGGAAGTGCAGGCGGCAATCAACGCGGCGCAAACGTATTTGCCGTCCGGTCTGCCGTCGCCGCCGATTTACAGCAAATCAAATCCCGCCGACGCGCCGATCATGACGCTGGCGATTTCGTCGAAAACTTATCCGCTGTCGCAAGTCGAAGATTTTACCGACACGCGACTCGCGCAAAAAATTTCGCAAGTGACGGGCGTCGGCCTCGTGACGATCAGCGGCGGACAAAAACCCGCCGTGCGCGTGCAGGTGAATCCGACGCAGCTTTTGTCCTACGGCATCAACATTGACAGCATCCGCACCGCGCTGCAATCGGCCAGCGTCAACCAGGCTTTGGGAAATTTCGACGGCGCGCATCAAGCTTATGAGATCAATGCGAACGACCAGCTTTTGACGAGCAAAGATTATCAATCCGTCGTCGTCGCGTATCGCAACGGCGCGCCGGTGGTTTTGTCCGACGTGGCGAAAGTGGTTGATGACGTGGAAAATACGAAGCTCGCCGCGTGGATGAATAACACGCCGTCGGTCATCGTGAATATTCAACGCCAGCCCGGCGCGAACATCATCCAAGTCGTGGACTCGGTGAAAAAATTATTGCCGCAGCTCAAGGCGAATTTGCCGGCGGGAATGGACGTCACGGTGCTCACCGACCGCACGACGACGATCCGCGCGTCCGTGCGCGATGTGCAATTTTCGTTGCTGCTCACGATCGCGCTCGTCGTGATGGTCATTTTTATTTTTCTGCGAAATCTTTACGCCACGATCATTCCGAGCGTCGCCGTGCCGCTCTCGCTCATCGGCACTTTGGGCGTGATGTATCTGCTCGGTTACAGCCTGAACAATCTCACGCTGATGGCGCTGACGATCTCAACCGGCTTTGTCGTGGACGACGCGATCGTGATGATCGAAAATATTTTCCGCTACATCGAACAGGGCGAAACGCCGCTGCAAGCTGCGTTGAAAGGCGCGTCGCAAATCGGCTTCACCATCATCTCGCTGACGGTTTCGCTGATCGCCGGTTTGATTCCGCTATTGTTCATGGGCGATGTCGTCGGCCGTTTGTTCCGCGAATTCGCCGTGACGTTGAGCGTGACGATTTTGGTTTCCGCTTTCGTGTCGCTGACGCTCACGCCGATGATGTGTGCGGTTTTTCTCAAATCCAAAAAAGACGAGAAAAAACACGGGCGTTTCTACGAAGCTTCGGAACGTATTTTTAATCGCATCATCGAATTTTACGGACGCACGCTGCAAGTGATTTTACGGCATCAAGTCCTGACATTGTTCGTCGCCGTCGCCACGCTCGCGGCCACAGTGCTGCTTTATATTTTTGTGCCGAAAGGATTTTTTCCTGTGCAAGACACCGGCGTGATCCAGGGTATTTCCGAAGCGGATCAAACCGTTTCGTTCGCCGCGATGGCTGCGCGCCAACAGGCGCTTGCGCAAGTGATTTTGAAAGATCCGGCGGTCGAAAGCATTTCATCTTTCATCGGCGTGGACGGCATCAACACGACGCTGAACAGCGGAAGAATTTTGATTAATCTCAAAGCGCTCGAAGAACGGAAAATCAGCGCGAGCGACGTGATGCGGCGTTTGCAGCCGGAACTCGCGAAGGTAGATGGCATCACGCTTTACATGCAGCCGGTGCAGGATTTGTCGGTCGAAGATCGCGTGAGCCAGACGGAATATCAATACACGCTCGAAGATGCGAACGCGGATGAATTGAACCAGCAGACGGCGCGCTTGGTGGAAAAAATGAAAACGTTGCCGGAGTTGCGCGACGTGGCGACCGACCAGCAAACGCAAGGCGCCGCGGCGTCGCTCGTGATTGATCGCGTGACGGCGTCGCGGCTCGGCATCACGCCGGAAGCGATTGACAACGCGCTTTACGATGCGTTCGGCCAGCGACAAATTTCCACGCTGTTCACGCAACTGAATCAATATCACGTCATCCTCGAAGCGTTGCCGGAATTTCAACACAATCCGTCGAAGCTGAACGACATTTACGTCCTTTCAACTTCCGGCACCGCCGTGCCGTTGAGCACGTTCAGCCATTTTGAATCGGGCACCGCGCCCCTGGCGATCAATCATCAAGGCCAATTTCCGTCCGTCACGGTTTCGTTCAACCTCGCGCCCGGCGCGTCGCTCGGCCAGGCGACGGAAGCGATCAACCGCGTGCAAAAAGAATTGAACATGCCGGCGAGCGTGCAGGCTTCGTTTCAAGGCACGGCGCAGGCGTTCATCGCGTCGCTCGCGAACGAGCCGTTGCTCATTCTCGCTGCGATTGTCACCGTCTACATCATCCTCGGCGTGCTTTACGAAAGTTACATCCATCCGATCACGATTCTTTCCACGTTGCCGGCGGCGGGCGCAGGTGCAATTCTCGCGTTGATGGTGACGGGAACGGAACTCGGGATGGTCGCGCTCATCGGAATTATTCTGCTCATCGGCATCGTGCAAAAGAACGCCATTATGATGATAGATTTTGCGCTCGATCTGGAGCGAAAGGAAAACCGTCCGCCGCACGAGGCGATTTACCAGGCGTGCTTGCTGCGCTTTCGTCCGATTTTGATGACGACGTTTGCGGCGATGTTCGGCGGTTTGCCGCTCGCGTTGGGCAATGGTGTCGGCTCGGAATTGCGCAAGCCGCTCGGCATCGCGATTGTTGGCGGCTTGATCGTGAGTCAGGTGCTGACGCTTTATACAACGCCGGTGATTTATCTTTTCTTCGGACGGCTCGCGCAAAAAATTTCGCCCGCGCGCGAAACGGTTAAAGACGAAGAAATTATTCCCGTCGAAATTTGATGAACATTTCCGCGCCATTCATCAAGCGTTCGGTCGGCACGGCATTGCTGACCGCAGCCGTCGCACTGGCGGGCGCGGTGGCATATCTGCAATTGCCGGTTGCGCCGCTGCCGCAAGTGGATTTTCCGACCATCAGCATCGGCGCATCGCTGCCGGGCGCAAGTCCTGAAATCATGGCGTCGTCCGTCGCTGCACCGCTGGAACGTCAGCTCGGCCACATCGCGGGCGTGAACGAAATGACTTCGCAGAGCGCTCTCGGCACGACTTCCATCACGCTGCAATTTGATTTGGATCGTAACATTGACGGCGCGGCGCGCGATGTTCAGGCGGCGATCAATGCCGCGCGGGCAAATCTGCCGGCAAATCTGCCGAGCAATCCGAGTTATCGCAAAGTCAATCCTGCCGACGCGCCGATCATGATCATCGCGCTGACGTCCGACATTTACGATCGCGGCGCGCTTTACGACGCCGCCTCGACGATCATCGAGCAGCGGCTTTTGCAGATTCAAGGCGTCGGCCAGGTCAACATCGGCGGCGGCGCCTTGCCCGGCGTGCGTGTGGAAGTGAACCCGACGTTGCTGAACAGTTTCGGTTTGAGTTTGCAAGACGTGAGTTCGATGCTCGGCCAGCAAAACGCGAATTTGGCAAAAGGCCAGCTTGCCGATAACAACACAACGGTGGACATTCTCGTCAACGATCAGTTGCTCAAGGCGGCTGATTACAAACCGCTCATCGTCGCGTATCGCAATGGCGCGGCCATCCGGCTTTCCGACGTCGCCAATGTTTATGATGGCGTGGAAAATATCCGCACCGCGGGCTATCTGAACGGCAAGCCGAGCATCCCGATTATCATTTTGCGCCAGCCGGGTGCAAACATTATTGAAACGGTGGACGCGATCAAAGCCGCGTTACCATCGCTCAAAGCATCCATCCAAGCCGGAATCAACATGGACGTGGTGCTCGATCGCACGACGACGATCCGTGCGTCCGTCCGCGAAATCGAACGCACGCTGCTCGTTTCCATCATGCTGGTCATTTTGGTCGTGTTCATTTTTTTGCGCAGCCCGCGCGCGACGCTGATTCCGGCGATCGTTGTGCCGGTTTCGTTGATCGCCACGTTTGGCGTGATGTATCTGCTGGGTTACAGCGTGGACAATCTTTCGCTGATGGCGTTGACGATCTCGACCGGCTTCGTGGTGGACGACGCGATCGTCGTCATCGAAAACGTTTCGCGCCATTTGGAAACCGGCCTGACGCCGATGCAGGCGGCGTTGAAAGGCGCGAAGGAAGTTGGCTTCACCGTGCTGTCCATCAGCCTTTCGCTTGTGGCGGTTTTCATTCCGCTGTTGCTCATGGGCGGAATCGTCGGCCGTTTGTTCCGCGAATTTGCCGTGGTGCTTTCGACCGCGATTTTGGTTTCGCTCGTTGTTTCGCTGACGACCACGCCGATGATGTGTTCGCGTTTATTGCGTCACCGGAAATCGGAAGATCATGGAAAAATTTATCGAGCGAGCGAAAAACTTTTCACGTCGCTGCTCGGATTATATGAACGCTGTTTGCGCGTTGTGCTGCTGCATCCGGCGATCACGCTGGTGATTCTGGTGCTGACGATCGCGCTGAATATTTTCCTGTTTGTCATTGTGCCGAAAGGATTTTTCCCGCAGCAGGACAACGGCACGATCATGGGCAGCTTGCAAGGTTCGCAGGATATTTCGTTTCCCGCGATGCAGGCGGCGACGATAAAATTTGTCAACATCCTCAAAAAAGATCCGGCAGTGGCGAACGTCATCGGCTTCACCGGCGGCGGTGGCGCGGCGAACAGCGGATTTATTTTTCTCGCGCTCAAGCCGTTGGAAGAGCGCAAAGTCCGCGCGGATCAAGTCATCACGCGGTTGCGGCCAAAACTTGCCGGCGTGACGGGCGCGTCCTTATTTTTGCAGGCCGGTCAGGATTTGCGCATCGGCGGACGTTCTAGCGGCGCGCAATATCAATACACGATCCAAAGCGACAATCTCGACGATCTCACGAAGTGGGGGCCGATCATGCTCGCGCAAATGCAAAAAATTCCCGGCTTCACCGAAGTCAATACCGACCAGCAAAATCAAGGCTTGCAAGCGTCGCTCACTTACGACCGGCCGACGGCGGCGCGGTTGGGAATTTCCGCACAGACGATGGACAGCACGATTTACGATGCGTTCGGCCAGGCGCAAGTTTCGACGATGTTCACCGCGATGAACCAATATCACGTCGTCATGGAAGCCGCGTCGCAATTCTGGCAGGGACCGCTAGGACTGGATTCCATTTATTTGCGCGCGACCAACGCCAACGTTGTCGTGCCGCTCAACGCCATCGCGCATTACGCGCCGACGACCGCGCCGATCGCCGTGAATCATCAGGGACAATTTCCGTCCGTCACGCTTTCGTTCAACCTGACGCCAGGCGTGGCGTTGAGCGACGCGGTGAAAGCCATTCAGCAAATGCAGCAAAAAATCAAATTGCCCTCGACCGTCCACGGCAATTTTTCGGGAACGGCGCAGGCTTTCCAACAATCGCTGTCGAATGAATTTATTTTGATCATCGCCGCGCTCGTGGCGGTTTATATCGTGCTCGGAATTCTCTACGAAAGTTACATCCATCCGATCACGATCATTTCCACGCTGCCATCGGCGGGCATCGGCGCGGTGCTCGCGCTGCTCATCGCCAATAAAATTTCGCTCGCGACCGGCGGTCAGGAAATTGACCTGAGCATCATCGCCATCATCGGGATTTTGCTGCTCATCGGCATCGTGAAAAAAAATGCGATCATGATGGTGGACTTCGCGCTCGTGGCGGAACGCGAAGGCGGCATGAATTCGCGTGACGCCATTTTTCAAGCGTGCATGCTGCGCTTCCGTCCGATCTTGATGACGACCATGTGCGCGCTGTTCGGCGCGTTGCCGCTGATTTTCAGCAGCGCGACCGGCTCGGAATTGCGCCGGCCGCTCGGCATCACGATCGTCGGTGGCTTGATCATGAGCCAGGCGCTGACGCTGTTTACCACGCCGGTGGTTTATCTTTATCTGGACCGAATCCATTTTTGGTGGGTGAGCCGGAACAAAAAACAGCCCGCGGAAATGGCGGCGCAGCCGATGATCGCGTGACGAAAATTTTTCCATGAAGACGAAAAGCTCCAAACTCCAAGCGCCAAGCGCCAGAGAAATTCCAAACACGAAACAGCCGTGCGCGAGCCGTTTGAATTTTGGCGCTTGGTGCTTTTCTGGCGCTTGGTGCTTTTCTGGTGCTTGGATTTTGGTGCTTGGGATTTTTTTCAGCGGTTGCAGCTTCGCGCCAAAATACACAACGCCAACAACGCCCGCGCCCGCGGCTTTCAAGGAATTGACACCGGAACAAACGAAAACCACTGACGGCTGGAAAACTGCCGAGCCGAAAGACGACGCGATCCGCGGCCAATGGTGGGAAATGTTCGGTGACACGAATCTGAACGCGCTCGAAGATCAGGTGGACATTTCCAATCAAACGGTCGTCGCTGCGCTGGAAAATTTTCTGGCGGCGCGCGCGGTCGTCAAACAAACGCGTTCGGAATTTTTTCCGACCGTTGGCGTTGATCCATCCGCTTCACGCCAACGGACGACTTCATTGAGTTCGCCGAACGGTTTGGTAAATAATAATTCGTCGAAGAATCAGACTTACAACGATTTCTCGCTGCCGCTCGACGCTTCGTGGGAACCGGATTTTTGGGGCAGCATCCGCAATGCTTATCGCGCCAATAAATTTGCGGCGCAGGCGTCGCTGGCCGATCTGGAAAACACGCGGCTGACGATCCAGGCGGAAGTGGCGGCGGATTATTTTACGCTGCGTTCGCTGGATTCGCAGAAGCAACTTTTGGATTCGACCGTCCAAGCCTATCAGGATTCGCTCAACCTCACGCGCGTGTTGAACAAAACGGGAATTGATTCCGACCAAGATGTCGCGCAGGCCGAAACGCAACTCAATACGACCGCCGCCGAGGACACAAATCTCGGCATCCAGCGCGCGCAAATGGAACACGCCATCGCGGTGCTCATCGGCCAGCCGCCGTCGGCTTTTGCCATCGCCGCGCATCCGCTGACGACCAAACCCGTGGCGGTTCCATTTGGCATTCCGTCGCAATTACTTGAACGCCGTCCCGACATCGCCGCCGCCGAACGGCTTGTGGCGCAGGCGAATGCGCAGATCGGCGTGGCACGCGCGGCGTATTTCCCGACGATCACTTTGAGCGGCTCGGTCGGTTACGAAAGCACCAGCGTGGCGAATCTTTTCAGCGGCCCGGCTTTCGTCTGGTCCATCGGCGGCACGCTGGCGGAAACCATTTTTGACGCCGGCAAACGTCGCGCCGTGACCGAACAAGCGTGGGCCAACTATCGCGGCACCGTGGCGACATATCGCCAGACCGTTCTCGCCGCGTTTCAGGAAGTGGAAGACAATCTGGTTTCGCTCCGGATTTTATCGAAAGAATTACAACAACAAGACGCCGCCGTCGCTTCCTCGCAACATTATCTCAATCTCGCGATCACGCGTTACAAACTCGGCGTGGACAGTTATCTCAACGTCATCACTGCGCAGACAACCTTGCTGAATAATCAAGTCACCGCTCTAAATCTGCGGCTCGAACAAATGACCGCGAATGTGCAACTGATCAACGCGCTCGGCGGCGGCTGGGACGCTTCACAGAAAATCAACGATGCCAACGGCAAGGTTTTGGGCGCGGCACATTGAGGTTTTTCTCATCCCGTAAAAATTTCCACCCGTCAAATTGCGGTTTGCAAGTCAGGTAAAATGCAACCGCGCATTCTGCACGCATTCTCCTTTGTCTCATCAACGAAAAACTCTAAATCCATTGGCTTTCGTTAAAAATTTTCATTGGCACAAGTTCTGCAAAGACAATCTCGTGCGTTTAACAACCAACATTGAGAAAGGAATTTTATGCTCGGCTGGACATTGATGTTTTTGGTCATCGCGCTGATCGCAGGCGTGTTGGGGTTCACCGGCATCGCCGGAGCGGCGATGGGAATAGCGCAGATTGTTTTTGCGATTTTTCTGATCTTGTTTTTGGCGTCGTTGATCATGCGGCTGTCGGCAAAATGAAAATTTAAGGTGAAAGGAATTTTATGCCACGCGGCGACAAATCAAGTTACACGGACAAGCAAAAGCGGATGGCCGGTCACATCGAAGAAAGTTACGAAGAGCGCGGTTTAAGTGAGCGCGAATCCGAACGGCGCGCGTGGGCCACGGTCAACAAAACGACTGGCGGCGGAAAAAAAAGCGGTTCGGGCCGGAAACACGGCTGACAATTTTACGGCAACATATTTTGCCGAGAGAACTAACAATCAATCGAACAACAATTATAAAAATTATGAAAAATCAACCCTTGTTAATCGCGGCTCTGGCCATCGCCGTCGTAGCAGTCGGCTGCAAAAAATCGGACAGCACCATTGATGATTCATCGGTGACGAATGACACCAGTTCGGTTTCATCGGGAACCAACGGCACTTTGGATAATGCCAAGGCGACGGCTACCAACGCGTGGGCGAGCGTCAAGGAAGGCAGCAGCAACGCTTGGGAAAAAACCAAGGAAGTGACGACGAATGCCTGGGACAGCGTCAAACAATCGCTGCAATCTTCGGCGAGTTACACTTACGACAAGAAGGATGCTTTTGTCGCGGACGCGCAGGCCGACCTCGCGGTGCTGGATCAAAAGATAAAAAATTTATCGGATAAAATCGCCAGTTCTACCGATTCGGCGAAGGCCGACGCGCAGGTCAAACTGCAAGATTTACAAACCCAGCGGACGGCGTTGGATCAAAAATTGGATGCGGTCAAGAATTCAACTGAAGCCGGCTGGGATGACGCGAAAACCGCGTTCGTCAATGGCTACAACGATGCCAAGGCTTCGCTGAAACAGGCCTGGCAGTCGCTCAAATCCTGATTTTTCCTACAATAACCCGAAACAACTAAACGGCGGGCGTGGATGAATAAAATCTCCGCGCCCGTCCTTCTTTTTTTCTGGATTGCGTTTTTCGGCAGCGGGTCAATTTGTTAAAACTTGGTGAGGCGAGCGTCCCCGTCCGGCAGGATGGAACGAACATGAAAATACGGCGTCTTTTTGCCATCGCCTGACGCTGCGCTCGGCGATGGCGGACAACGCGACGCATTGTCCCTACCAAACTTCCGTTTTTTAATTGTTTGAAATTGGGCGCGGCAAACGGACGGTGAAGGTTGCGCCATTTCCGTGGATGCTTTCGCAGGATAATTCACCGTTCATGTCCTGCACCAATTTGCGGACGATGCTCAAGCCCAGTCCGGTGGAAGCTTCGCCGCCGGTCGGGCGAGCGGAAAGGCGTCCGTAACGCCGGAACATCCGCGTTTTGTCTTCCATCGTGAAACCCGGACCTTCGTCGCGGATGATACATTCGCCGAAATGCCCGGTGCTTTGAACGGTCAGAAAAAGTTGTTTGCCCGGTGGCGAAAATTTGATCGCGTTGGAAACCAGATTGTCGAGCACCTGATCCAGTGCCGACGCGTCCGCGAGCACCGTGACGGCTTGCGCCGGAAAATTGGACTGGATCACCAACTGTTTGCGCTGGGCGGCTTCCTGATATTGCTGGATGACAAACGCCGCGACGTCCGCGAGGTTAAGCGCGACGGGTTTCATGATGAGGCCGTAATCCGCCGCCGCGTTCGCCAAAAATTCCTTCACGAACGCGAGCGACAAACCGCTGGAACGGAAAATATTTTCCGCCAGCAATTTCAAACGGTCGTCGTTAAATTTCTGGACGTGGCCGCGCAACAGTTCAGCGCTCATGTTGATGCCGCCGAGATAATTTTTCAGGTCGTGCGTCAAAATGCCGACGAGTTCATCCTTGTCCTCGGCGAGTTGTTTGAGCTGGTCCCGCGCGGCTTTCAAGGCGAGTTGCGTGCGCACGCGCGAAACGAGTTCGGCCTGGTTGAACGGTTTGGTGATGTAATCCACGGCTCCGGCATCAAGCGCGCGGACGATGAAATCTTTGTCGTCCGAAGCCGAAAGAAAAATCACCGGAATGTCTTTCCACTCGGGATTGCCCATGATTTGCAGGCAAACTTCGTGGCCGCCCATGCCGGGCATCAGCATGTCCAGCAAGATCAAATCCGGTTTGCGCAACGCGAGGCGTTTGAACGCCGTCGGGCCGTCGGCGGCGGGGATGATTTCGTGGCCCAATTTGCCGAGCACGGAACCGACGACTTGAATGTTGGTCGGCTGGTCATCCACCACGAGGATTCGCGCCGGCGCAATTTCGTTCAATGAAGAATGCGTCAGCTTCGTGGCCGGCCCGGTTTCGTGGTGGTGCGCATTCATGGCTGGGCATTTTGAGCAAGTTGCTCAACCAATGCACCAAATTCCCCCAGATGTTTTTCCAGGTCGGTCACGGCATAATTTTCCGCGTCCGATAAAATCTTCTGTGCATAAATAATCAAAGGCTGGCATTGCCAGCGCTGGCCGAGACCTTCCAAACCTTGCGCGAATACTCTGCTTTCATTGACCGCGACGCTGTCGCGGATGGCCGGCCACGGTTCGACGAGCAGCAGGCGCAATTGCGAAATCAATTCCTTTGGCACCGGCGCAAAAGTTGCCACCGCGTTTTCCGGCGGACGCGAATCCTGATTTTCATTTGCCGTTTCCGGCTTGGAAAAGCGCGGCAGAAAATCGGCCAGCTCTTCAAAAAGTTCCTGCTGGGAAAACGGTTTGCGCACGAAGCCGCTGAAACTTTCCCTCAATTTATTATCTTCGCTCAACAGATTGGAAGCGGTCACGGCGATGACGGGCAAAAATTCCAGGCCGGGAACTTTGCGGATTTCCGCCAGCGTCTGATAGCCGTCCATGCCGGGCATCCGCACGTCGAGCAGCAAAATATCCGGTTTGAGTTCGCGCGCTTTGGCAACAGCTTCCGCACCGCTGTTGCCAAAAATAAGACGATGATGGGAACGAGCAAACATGCCGCCGATCAGCCGGCAATTCGCCTCGTTGTCATCCACGACGAGGATCGTCGCCGGGCGCAGTTCATTAAAATCAATTTTGTCCACCGACGTTGATTTTTCCGAAGCGGCCAGCCGCGCGGAAATCGGCACATTCGGAAACCGCAGGTGAAACGCGGAACCTTGTTCCATCACACTCGCCACCGCCACCGTGCCGCCCATGATTTCCGTGAGCCGCTTGACGATGGAAAGTCCGAGGCCGGTTCCCTGTTTTTCTTTTTCCAGATGCGCGCCGGCCTGGACGAAGGGTTTGAAAATCGCATCGAGTTTATTTTGCGGAATGCCCAAACCCGTGTCCTGCACGTCAATGATCAGTGTGACGTGGCTGCTCGTTTCCTGTTTTTCCCACGCTACGCGCACTTCGACGCCGCCGTGATCCGTGAACTTCACCGCGTTGCCGACGAGGTTGATCAAAATCTGCCGCAGCCGGATGCGATCCAAAAGCAACGCGTGCGGCATATTATCCACCACTTGACAAAGCAGCTTGAGTCCTTTTTTAGTGGCCGGCTCGGCAAAAAGCGTATGGACAAAATCGCAGATTTCGCGCAGGTCGGTCGGCTCGGGATATAACTCCAACATGCCCGCCTCGATCTTTGACATGTCGAGAATGTCGTTGATGAGCAGCAACAACGAACCGGCGCTCGCGCGGATGGTTTTGAGATATTGCTGATGCCGCGGATCGTGCAGGTCGTTTTGAAGCAATTCGCTGAAACCCAGAATCGCGTTCATCGGCGTGCGGATTTCGTGGCTCATGTTCGCCAGAAAAACGGTTTTTTCCTGGTTGCTGTGTTCCGCCTGAAGTTTGGCCTCGATCAACCCGCGTTCGCGCCGCTGCTGGCGCAAGGCGATTTGCGTGAGCCAGAAAGCGATGATGCCCGCGCCGATGCCGGCGATGCCCGCCGCGAGGCTCGTCAAATTCGCGCGATAAATCTGCCGCTGGATCTGGTCACGAATATCGTTCACTTGACGGGCATGAACCCGGTTCATTTCGGCCACTTGGGCGCGGATGCCGTCCATGACCTTTTTGCCTTCGCCGGTGGAAATCAAATCGGCGGCTTTATTGAAATTGTGGTTTCGCGCCTCGATGATCCGCCGTTGCCAATCAAAACTTAAATCCGATTGTCCGCGCAAAATTGTCACATCGCGCAAAAACCCCGGATCCGTGTGCGCCAGTTGCACGAGATGATCGAAGCGCGCGGGAACATTGTTGGTCGCTTCGACAACCGGCTGCAGAAAATTCGTGTTGCCGGTGATGACGTAACCGCGCGTGCCGGTTTCGGCGTCCACCAAGAATCGCAAAATATCGTCCAAATCCTGGCGGCTGGCCGTCATCTGCCGGCCTTCCGCCAGCCGCGCCGAAAGTTGCACCCAAGAAATCGCCGCCAGCACCACGCTTCCGATCGAAAGCGTGATCCATAAAATCACAATCGTCTTGTAAAACCGATTTCCGAGCCGCCGCATAAAATTGCCCCGCATTTCCGCGCCGATTTTCCACCTCTGATTTCGCACTAAATTAAAAACTATGCCTTTGACCCGTTCGTGTCCAGTGCGATGGAATTGTGCCAGCCGTTCAATTTGGGTGGGGCGAGCGTCCTCCCAAGACGCTTTGTCTGGCGCCGTCCAGCTAGCGAGGAAGCTCGCCCCACCCAGCATTAAAAAATTGACCCACAACCAGAAAATGTCATCTGTAAAATTTTAAAGCC
>JAMFSG010000003.1 GCA_026225155.1 Verrucomicrobiota bacterium | reverse complement strand
GGCGTCCCCAGCGCGGCGGCGACGTGCATCGGGCCGGTGTCATTCGTCAACAAAACGCGGCAAAGTTTCAGCAGCGACATCAGTTCGCGCAACGATGTCTGGCCGATCAAGTTTTGAATTTTCAGTTTTGAATTTTCAGTTTCTGCTTCGATCCGCGCGCCCAATTCCGCATCGCCTTTGCCGCCGAACAAAATCCAGGTGCAATTTGTTCGTT
Organism: Verrucomicrobiota bacterium; assembly: GCA_026225155.1. Lineage (GTDB taxonomy): Bacteria > Verrucomicrobiota > Verrucomicrobiia > Limisphaerales > UBA11358 > UBA11358. The sequence goes on along the minus strand of JAMFSG010000003.1, from coordinate 2,881 downwards.
GCTGGATTTGTTGCGCGGCCGCGATGAATTTTTCCACCGGCCAGCGTTTGGCCGGGCCGTATTCCGCACCGGGATTTAATCCAAAAATTGGCGCGGAAATTTTATCCAGACCAAACTTTTTTCTCACCGCGTTAACTTCTTCGGGCGCGACAAATAATTTTGGTGCGAGCGGTTCAGGGTCCGCGCCGAGCGCGGTAATCAGATTCAGATACTCGTAAATCTGATGGCTTGAAGAGTTTTGAGTTTTGAGTTTTGAGTTTTGAGTTGGAGCGGCAACGAGCCGATGGATTTCAGCGAGCGAACGCTTGTGCATTTTCACTGCATTCGCGCGCGCTGGAATTGTTCGCGTCAGGAAAAAATTCCGCCACGGACGCGCGTAGCCGAGGCGTTGCGGAATTCCCGCGAGCCAAGTTTCAATGCCTGAACGCGGTGAATTGGGCAGCACGAGCGCGAGATCAAATTTTTTCGCACGAAGTTTTTTGCCGACGGCGAAAATATTTTCTTCCGCCGAAAATGAAATGGTTTCGTCAATCGCCGGGTGGTGCAGCCACAAATCTCTCAACTTTTCCGGCGTGAGCAACGCGATGTGAGCGGCGGGAAATTTTTCGCGCAGGCGCAACAGCGCGGGTGTGGTCATCACGGCATCGCCCAGCCAGTTCACGCCGCGAACTAAAATGCGGCGTGGCGGTGGCTGAAAGGAAACGCTCATCTTAATTTTTCCAGCGGCGATGCACCCAAAACCAGTTCGCTGGATCGCGCCGCACGGCTTTTTCAAAAACAAGATTCACGTCGCGCATGATGGCTTCGCTTGGCCGCGGATGGTCATTTTCACGGATCGGAATTTGTTCAACCACTTCGAGCCGCCACTTTGCCAGCGCCGTGCGATAGCAAATGATAGGAAATAATTCGCAATCGTAGCGCAATGCAAAAACGGCAATCGCCAGGCCGGTGTTGCAATCGTGGCCCAGAAACGGCAGCCGTGCGCCTTGCGAACTTTGGTCACCGAGCAATCCCAGCAAAACACCGTGGCGGCCCATCAATTCACGCAAAGCGTTGCCATCCGTGCGGCGCTCAAAAAAAAGGCAACCGTTCAACCCGCGCAAACTTTTCAGCAACCGGTTTGCCGCCGGCTGTTTCAAAGCGCGATAAGTCGTCGCGCTTTGGTAATCCGGCACATATTCTTGCGTGCGCGCGTAAATTTCAAAATTTCCGAAGTGGCCGATGGCGGCGAGAATATTCGGGGTTGGTCGTCCGGGAATGATTTTCGGAAATTTTTCAAAACCGATAAATTCCAGATGCGGCTTTATTTTTTCAAAACTCATCGCGGCGGTTTTTATCGCGCATAAATAATTTTCACCGATGCGTTTGAAATTTTCTTTAGCAATGGCGCGAATTTCTTTCGCGGTTTTTTCTTTGCCGAAACACAGTGTCAAATTTTCCAGCACAACGCGGCGGTAACGTCCGGTCAGATAAAATGCGAGTCCGCCGCCCGCGCGTCCGAGGCGCGCGACGAGATTCAGCGGCAGTAGTTGGATGAACGCGATGAACGCGCGGCCAAACCAGTAAATGAGAAAGTTCATGCGCAGTTTTATCGGAAACAGATTTTACGCACGCAATCCTGAAAGTCGTTCGCGCCGGCGACGATCTTGATCTCCACGCGCATGAAATAAATCGAAAGGTCGCGCCGGTCAATTTTCGGAAAACGCACGGCGTCTTTTTGCGTGGTGATGATGATCTGCGCCTGGCGTTTTTTGCTGCGGTTGATCGCATTAAGAATTTCCTGTTGCGTGAAACGGTGATGGTCGGCAAAGCGCTTGGCATAGACAAGCTCGCTGCCGAGTTTCACGAGGCTTTGCTCAAAACTTTCCGGCTGCGCGATGCCGCTCAGCGACGCGACTTTTTTGCCGGTGAGAAAATCCAGGCCCTTGCGTTCGCCGCTGAAAACGTCCTCGAAATAAAGCGGCTGGTGCACGCATTCGATGATCGCGGCGGTGGAATTTAATTTCGCGATGCGTTCGCGCAATTCCGTCGTGTTGCCGTCGCTCTTCGTGATGAAAATAGTTTGCGCGCGCGCCAAATGCGACGGCGGTTCGCGCAAGGTTCCGCGCGGCAAAAGATGTTCGTTGCCAAACGGTTGTTGGCGATCAATCAAAACGACATCGTGGCGGCGGCCGCGCAATTTCCAGTATTGAAAACCGTCGTCGAGCAACAGCGTGTCGCAGCCGAATTTTTCGATCGCGTAACGTCCGCTTTTCACGCGGTCTTTGTCCACGAGCACGATGACATTTTTCAGGTTGGACGCGAGCATGTAAGGCTCGTCGCCGGCCATGTTGGAATCGAGCAGCAACGATTTTCCGTCGGACACGATGCGCGGCGGCGTCTGGTCGTCGCGCAGCAAAATCTTGTTGAGAATTTTCGTGTGCAGCGGCACAGGTTGCGAACGATAACCGCGCGAAAGAATGGCGACAGTTCGTCCAGCGTCGCGAAGTTCGCTGGCAAATTTTTCAACGACCGGCGTTTTGCCCGTGCCGCCGACGGTCAGATTGCCGATGGCGATGACCTGGACGCCGAGTGTTTTGTCGCGCAAAATGCGGACGTTGTAAATCCAGCGGCGGACGATGACGGCGAGTTGGAAAAGTTTGGAACCGGCGAACAGCAGTGCGCGCGTGAGTTTCGCCCGCCAGTCGTGGCGTTCGTTGAACACGACTTCGAGGAAGAAAGTCTCGAAATTTTCGATCCAATCACGGAAGTATTCGCGCATCGTTAAAAGTTTTTAATTTTTAATTTTGAGTTTTAAGTTGAAAATAAAACCTTGCGGCGTTTCAACTAAAAATTAAAAACCCAAAACTAAAAATTTAGTAGCCCAGCTTCGCGACTTCCT
>JAMFSG010000016.1 GCA_026225155.1 Verrucomicrobiota bacterium | reverse complement strand
TTTGCGCTGCCTCGAAAAAAATCCCGACGACCGGCCGCAATCCGTATTGGAACTGTTCGCGCTGTTGCTCACGAGTCCGCACGCGGAAGATTCCACGCCGGAGATCCGCGCCGCGTGGTGGCAAAATTTTCACGCGCGGAAAAATGCCATCGCCGCCGACGGTTCCAGCGACGGCACCACGGCGTTGCCCGACGTGAAAATTGATTTCGACAGTCGGATGGAATCCTGACAATTTGCCCCGATTCAAATTCAAAAGCTGCAAAGAAAAAATTCTTTGCGGCTTTTGAATTTTGCGCCTTTGCGTTAAATTCCGAACGTGCAATGGCTCGACACACTTTCGCAATTTTGGCCGCACTTCGCCGCCGGCTTTGATTTTTTGGCCGCGCTGTTCGCCTCGATCCACGCCCTGCTCTGCAAACGCGATACCCGCTCTGCGACGATTTGGATCGCCACCGTCTGGCTGATTCCATTGTTCGGTCCAATTCTCTACCTTGTGCTCGGCGTCAATCGCATTCGCCGCCGCGCCATCAAACTGGCCGTCCACAAAACCTTGAGCCGTCCAGTTCCGGAAAATCTCGGCGAACCGGAACACGATGGCGCAGAACATCTGAAATTGCTGGCACGCGTCGTCAATCGCGTGATTGCACAACCGCTCACAACCGGAAATAAAATCACCCCGCTCGTCAACGGCGACGAAGCGTTTCCCGCAATGCTCGCCGCGATTGAATCCGCGCAAAAATCCGTTTCGCTTTGCTCCTATATTTTCGACAACGACGTGAGCGGAAAACAATTTGTCGCTGCCCTGCAACGCGCCGTGGAACGCAAAGTTCAAGTCCGCGTTTTGGTGGACGCCGCCGGCACACGTTATTCCTGGCCGCCAATCACTTGGAAATTACGTCACGCAAAAATTCCATTCGCCAAATTTTTGCCCGCATCCATTTTTACGCCGTGGCGCGTGGCGACGATGAACCTGCGCAACCACCGCAAATCGCTCATCATTGATGGACAATTGGCTTTCACAGGCGGCATGAATATTCGCCACGGAAATATTCTTAAAAACCGGTGGGGCGAGGCTCCTGACGAGCCGGATTTGGCAAACAAAAAAATGGCCGCAACGGCTCGCGAGGACGCTCGCCCCACCCACAACAAAAACTCGGTGCAGGATTTGCATTTCCGCGTCGAAGGACCGACGGTCACGCAATTGCAGGAAGCGTTTGCGAATGATTGGGCGTTCACAACCGATGAAATTCTCGACGGCGAAATCTGGTTTCCCGAAGTGAAAGAATCTGGCGATGTCATCGCCCGCGTGATTCCCGATGGACCGGATGGTGATTACGACAATTTGCGCCAAACATTGCTCGCCGCGTTGGTCGAGGCGCAAACTTCCGTAAAAATTTTGACGCCCTATTTTTTGCCTGACATCGTTTTGATTTCCATGATGAACCTCGCATCGCTGCGCGGCGTGCGCGTGGACATCATTTTGCCGGCGAAAAATAATCTGCCGCCGGTGCATTGGGCATCGCGCGCGCTGTGGTGGCAAGTGCTGGAACGGAATTGCCACATCTGGCTCACGCCGCCACCGTTCGATCATTCAAAATTGATGATCGTGGATGGCCATTGGGTTTTGCTCGGTTCCGCAAATTGGGACGCGCGCAGTTTGCGGCTGAATTTTGAATTAAACGTTGAATGCTATGGCCGCGAATTTGCGGGCGAAATGGATAAAGTCATCACCAAAAAACTCGTCGGCGCGCACGAAGTGACCATGGCCGAAGTGGACGGGCGTTCGCTGCCGGGAAAATTGCGCGATGCGATTGCGCGGTTATTTTCGCCGTATTTGTAAATCGGATCTCAGCGCCGTCAGGCGCGGCATATTTGTAGAATCAAAATCCAAAATGAAAATAAAGCCCCATCGAGGCGGCACAGGCAAGATGTCGCTCCTGACGGAGCTTGGAAATTGATTGATTGGCAAAACTACAAATATTCCAGCCCTAGCGGGCTTCCCAAAAAATTAAAGCGTTGAAGTATTTTTAAACACTTCAACGCTTAAAATTTTCAACACGCCAACTGCAATCGCTTTTCAACCCTTCCAGTCGAACGCTTTTTTCTTCAGCGCGTAGAGATAACCGGCGAACAGGATGACGAGGAATGAAATCATCGAGGTGAAAATCAGATTGCGCGTCGCGTGATCGGCGAGCATGTCTTTGTAAACGACCGCCCACGGATAAAGGAAAACGACTTCGATATCGAACAGGATGAACAACATCGCGACCAAGTGAAATTTCACGGAGAAACGTGAGCCGCCATCGCCGATCGGGTCTTTGCCGCATTCGTAAGCCGCGTCTTTGGCTTTGCTGCGCTTGCCGAATTTGCCGAGCAAAACTGAAATCGTCAGCACGCCCGCCGCGAAACCGACGGCCGCGAGCAGCAGGATCAAAACCGGGATGTATTGCACGAACTGCGATGGCTGTGAACTTTCCATGACGCAAAGTCTAGGAACTGCGGCGAAAAATTCAATGACGAAAACAAACTTTCATTTTCGGAACAACCACATCAGCAACGTCAAAACCACGCTGACGATCAAACACGTCACGATGGGAAAATGAAAACTGAAATTATCCTTCGTGTAATTGATGTCGCCCGGCAAACGACCGAGCCAGCCTTTGCCGAAGCCTGACCAGATCAACGCACCGATGGCGGCGATGAACAAGCCGGCAATCACGAGCCATTTTCCGAAATCATTATTCATCGCACGTTTGCGTCGAGGAATTTTACCATCGCCGCACCGAACGGCGCGCAATCTTTTGGCGTGCGACTGGAGATCAGATTGCCATCCACGACGACCGGTTCGTTCACCCAGATGCCGCCCGCGTTTTCCAGATCGTCTTTGATGCCGAGCGAACCGGTGACGCGTTTGCCTTTCAGAATTTTTGCCGAAATCGGAATCCAACCGCCGTGACAGATGAACGCGACGAGTTTGCCATGCTCAAAAAATTCGCGCGTGAGCGAAAGCACTTTCGCATCGCGCCGCAATTTGTCCGGCATAAAACCGCCCGGCACGAGCAATCCGCAGAAATCCTCGCTGCGCGCATCGCGCAACAGCAAATCCGATGCGGCGGGATAACCGTGTTTGCCCGCGTAAGTTTTGATTTCCGGCGCGGCGCATTTCAACGCGTAGCCCGCTTCTTCCAATCGCAGTTTGGGATACCACAATTCGAGGTCTTCATAAACGTCGTCCAGAAACGCGAGCACGGTTTTGTTTTGCATGACGAAGTTATTCTCCAAAAAATTCAATAAGGAAAGCAGGAAAACAGGAATAAATGATTTCCATTTCTTTCCTGAATTCCTGCCTTCCTTATTCATAAATAGTTTTTGCATTTTTCTTTTCACACCACCAATTTGCGATTTCAATTTCGTCATGAACTTCCTCAAGCCATCTGCGACTCCGCTTGATTGGAAGAAATCCCTTTTGTGGCTCGCACTAGCGGTGTCGTGTTTTCATCTCGCTTACACTTCGCTCAAATTTCCGGCGGCAGGACTGCTGATTTTTGGCTATGCGTTTGGCCTGGTTCAATTGATCGATCAAGCTTCCGTCCGGCGCGCATTTTATTTTGGATTGGCGACGGGATTTCTTTGCGCGGCACCGCAATGTTTTTTCTTTTGGAAGATTTTCAGTGTCGCCGCCATAGTGCTTTGGCTCGTGCTCGCGTTTTGGATTGGATTGTTCACGGCGATCAGTTGCGGCTGCATCCAGCGTTGGGGGAAAATCAAAGCGATGTGGTTGATTCCCTTCATCTGGACGGGCTTGGAATATTTTCGCAGCGAACTTTATTATCTGAAATTTTCGTGGCTGAACGTTGGCTACGTTTTCCCAAATTACGCGCTATTCCCTCTTGGAAGCTATGGAATGTTTGGCTGTGGCTTTTTGATTATTGCTATTGCGAGTTTCAGTTCATTTGCAAAGCCCAGCAAGCCAGCCAACTCGATGCCCATCAGCCTTCAAGTTTTCCTCGTCTTCTTTTGTTTCGCGATTATTTTTGCTTTTTTCCTTCAAATTTTAAGCGCGGCAAGATTCGAGCGGCCGAATCCGCCACTTTCCATCGCTGGCATCCAAATGGAATTTCCCAGTGCCGGCATTTTGTCCAAAGCGCTCGATAAAGCATTGAAGAAAAATCCCGCCGCGCAGATTTTCGTTTTGAGCGAATACACGCTCGAAGGCGCAGTTCCCGATTCATTGAAAATTTGGTGCCGCGAACATTCCCGTTTTCTCGTGGTCGGCGGCAAAGATTTCGTCACGAACGATATTTATTACAACACCGCTTTTGTCGTCGGCACGAATGGCGAAGTAGTTTTCAAACAGGCCAAGAGCGTGCCGATCCAATTCTTTCACGATGGACTGCCTGCGCCGAAACAAAACGTTTGGAACTCCCCGTGGGGCAAGATCGGCATCTGCATCTGCTACGATTTGAGCTATACGCGCGTCACGGATGAATTGGTGCGGCAAGGCGCGCAACTGCTCATCGTGCCGACGATGGATGTTTCCGAATGGGGCCGGCATCAACACGAATTGCATTCGCGCGTCGCGCCCGTGCGCGCGGCGGAATATGGCATCCCGATTTTTCGTCTGGCCAGTTCCGGAATTTCCCAAGCCGTCAACGGCAGCGGCAATGTCATCGCGCAAACCCGATTCGACGGCAGCGCGGAAATTCTTGCCGCGACACTTCGCTTGCCGATGCGCGGCGCATTGCCGTTAGATAGATGGCTCGCGCCGTTTTGTGTTGGAGTAACGGGATTTATCACTGCAGCATTATTATTTCTCGCGTGGAAAGAAAAATGCACAACGCGCACGAAACAAGCGCCGTAGGCGCGACATCTTTGTAGAAAACCAAATCAAACGAGATCCAGCCCCAGCGGGGCGACATATTCAATCTCGCTTTCAAAAGATGTCGCTCCTGACGGAGCTTAATTCGTTTATCCGGTCAAACTACAAATATGCCAGCCCTACGGGCTTTCAGAATTACGCTTGAAAATTTTACATATTTCGCGATTTATTTTGTGGCGTTCTCGGCAACACAATCTGTGTTTCATCTGTGAAAATCTGTGGCCAAAAATTTCCGCGTAAATAATTTCCTTTCTCGCAACCGCGTTTGCCCTTTCAATTTCACGCCATGTCGCACGAATACGTCCTCAAACCGTTCACGTCGGAGATCCGATTGAACATTGATTACGCGCGCGAACTCAATGAACAACAATTCGCCGCCGTCACCGCCCTGCCCGGCCCGGCGCTCGTCATCGCGGGGGCGGGTTCCGGCAAAACCCGCACGCTGACCTACCGCGTCGCCTATCTGCTGGAACAGGGCATCCCGCCCGAACGCATTCTGCTGCTGACCTTCACCAACAAAGCCGCCGCCGAGATGATGCGCCGCGTC
>JAMFSG010000216.1 GCA_026225155.1 Verrucomicrobiota bacterium | reverse complement strand
GGCGCTTACAATCAGGATGACAAACCGGTTTTTGAACAAACCGAGATGGAAGGCCACGCCGTCCGCGCCGCGTTGTTGTGCGCTGGCGTCACCGAACTGGCCGGCATCAATGGCCGTGACGATTATCAAGATGCGGCCGCCCGTTTGTGGGATAACATGTGCGGCGAAAAAATGTATCTCACCGGCGGCATTGGTGCGACGGCGGAAGGCGAGGCGTTTGGAAAAAATTATTATCTGCCCAACGACGGTTATCTGGAAACTTGCGGATCAGTGGCGGCTGGATTTTTCAGTCGTAACTTGAATCTGCTCAATGGCGATGCGCGTTATGTGGACGCACTGGAACGTGAACTTTTCAACGGCGCACTCGCCGGCGTTTCTCTGGCCGGAAATTCCTACACTTACGTCAATCCGCTTGAATCGGCCAATGGCAATTCGCGTTGGTCGTGGAATGGCTGTCCGTGTTGTCCGCCGATGTTTCTGAAACTGATGGGCGCGATGCCTGGCTACATTTACGCGCAGAATAAAACGGGAATCTATGTAAATCTGTTCGTCGGCAGCACCGCCAAAATTCAACTAGGCGACCAAACCGTGGCGCTGAAACAAACGACGGATTATCCTTGGAATGGCGATGTGAAAATCGAAGTTCGACCGGCAAAGGCAAGTGAGTTTGATTTGCATATCCGCATTCCAAGCTGGTGCCAAGGCACATCATCTGCTGACGATCTTTACACCGCCAGCAATCGTCCCCTCAACGGTGCCGCGCATCTGAAGGTGAACGGAAAAACCGTGGACAATTTTGAAATCCTGCGCGGTTACGCCACATTACATCGCCGCTGGAAATCCGGCGATGTGGTGCAACTGACATTGGATATGCCGGTGCAATTGATCAAGGCGAACGCCCATGTTGAGGCGGATAAGAATCGCGTCGCCCTGATGCGCGGGCCGATGGTTTATTGCTTTGAAGGTGCTGATAACGGAACCGCCGTTCAAAATCTGGTCATTCCACTGGGAACTGAATTTTGTCCCGAATTCAAAAGCAATGTTCTGAATGGCGTCACCGTTCTTATCGGAACCGCGACCGCGCTTTTTCAAGACGGATCAAATCCGGTGACGCAAACGCCTTTCAAGGTCACGGCCATACCCTATTACGCAAACGCAAATCGGGGAACTTCTCCGATGCAAGTTTGGATGGCAGAAAACCAGGACGCCGCCAAGCCAGCGCGGCAGGATTAAACCTATTACATTTTCATCAACTTATTGCAGTTATGAATTCGGTTGTGTGCTGATGAATTCGCGGTGCAGCCGCGCGTAAATTCCATTCTGCTGCAGCAAACTTTCGTGCGTGCCGCGCTCAACGATTTTTCCCTGGTCCATCACGAGCACTAAATCGGCTTTGCGGATGGTGCTCAAACGATGTGCGACGATGAAAGACGTGCGTCCGCGCAATAAAATATCCAGCGCCTTTTGCAGCCGCGCTTCGGTGACCGAATCAATCGCGCTCGTCGCCTCATCCAAAACGACGATGCGCGGATTTGCGAGCATCGCGCGCGCGAAGCAAACGAGTTGCCGCTGGCCGAATGACAATGATGCGCCGCGTTCCGTCACGACGGTTTGCAATTGCTGTGGCAGATCGGCAAGCAAATCAAGGCAGTCGAGCGATTCCAAAACGCCTCGCACTTCGGCCTCCGTCGCTTCGGGCCGCGCGAAGCGGATGTTGTCCAGCACGGTGCCGGAAAAGAGAAAATTATTTTGCTGCACACTGCCCATCTGCGAACGCAGCGAATCGCTCGTGACGGAATTCAGATCAAATCCGTCCACCAAAACTTTTCCGCTGCCGGGCAGATAAAATTTTTGCAGCAAACCAACCAACGTCGTTTTACCGCTGCCGGTGTGGCCGACGAGCGCGACGGATTGGCCGGGTTCGACGGTGAAAGAAATATCCGACAGCACCGGACGTCCAATTTTGTATTCAAAATTCACCGACTGAAATTCCACGCGGCCCTGGATCGTCGGCAATTTTTTTGCATCGACGGCGTCCGTCCATTCCGGCGCTTGATCCATCATGCGAAAAAATCTTTCCGCGCCAGCCATCGCCATCAATGCTTGATTCAATTGATTGCCGATCGCCTGCACGGGATCGAAAAATAAATTCGCGAGAAAAAAGAACATCACGAGGTCGCCGACTTCC
>JAMFSG010000215.1 GCA_026225155.1 Verrucomicrobiota bacterium | reverse complement strand
GCGGTTTCTTCAATTTGGAAACCATTTCCGCAAGCGAATGCGCGCCGATGATTTTTGTGCCCTTCGCTTCGTTGGCGAGAAAGTGATCCACTTTTTCCACCGTGCGGTTGAACGCGACGACGGTGAAACCGTGGTCGTTCATGTTGAGGATCAAATTCTGGCCCATCACGGCCAGCCCGATCAATGCGATGTCTGCGGTAGGTTCCATTTGGTTTATCTTGTAATTATTTGAAGTCAGAAAAAATAAACCTACAGGAAGCTGTGATCGCAACCAAGAGTTTCAAGATGAAAATAATTTCTGGTCTTGATGAAAATAAAACATGATTGCTAGACCGTTGCGTATTTAACCACCAATCGCCGTCATCACGCGTTGCGATTGGTAATTATTTCGGAATAAATGTTCTGATAGCTTTTGCATCAATGTGTCACAAATCAACCCATGCAAGTGTGCAGCATCAATCTGCGGGCGTAATGTGGGTTTCAAATTTGTTTCCAAATGGCTGCCGAGACAGGGATGCAGTTTGCCATCGCACGTCAGCCGCATCTTGTTGCAACGCTCGCAAAAATGCAGGTCGCTCAATGCGCCAATAAAACCTACGGTAACGCCATGCTTTTTAAGTCGGAAAATTTCGCCGGGCCAAAGCCAAACAACTCGGCAAGCGGTTCGAGGTTCTTTTCGTGGCGCGGAATCACGCCAAAATTTTCGGAATATTCCGCCACCAGCCGTCGCAAAAATATTGCCTTCATTTCCGGCAAATCCACCGCCAGCATTAGCAATAGCGGCGAAGTTGCGGCAGCTAATGCGCGTTCGATGCCTGGCAGCGGTCCGGCATCCGGAAATTTATCGGCCAACACGCGACAGCCAAATTCGGAATAATTTTTTTTGGCGTGACCGGAAATGAAAATTTCCGCCGCACCGATTTTGCGTGCGAGCTGGTTTTGCCGCGCGAGCAAAGTTTGGCCGCTAATTTCGAGCCACGCCTTGGCACGGCCCATGCGCGAAGATTTTCCACCGGCGAGGATGACAGCGCTAAAATTCATTTTTCAATGCGCAAAAAACCATCGGTCAAAATGGCCGCACGCAAGCCACCGCGCCCTTTCAGAAAATTTTCCGCGCCCGGCGCAAATGCCTGATCCATCCAGTAACACGGAGCACATTCGGTCATGCCGGAAAAACGCACACCTTGAATTTCAAATTCCCGGCCGACGAGCAAATTCAAATCCATGCCTTCGGTGATGACGTTGCGACGATAGCCTGCGGGCGAAATTTCAGTGAGCTTCAGTTCATGACAAAGTGCATCATGCACTCCCAGCGCGAAGAAGGTGATCTGCCCTTTGTAATTTTCTTTGAAGTCAAAAAAACGGTCGCCGCGGATGCCGCGTCCGGCCACGCATTCAATTTCCGGAACTTCCACGATCGGATTTTTCCCAGCGAGCTGGCCATGGTGACCAAAATAATTATGGCCTAGCGAAATGTAAAGCTGGCGAATTTTCACAGGTGAAATATGACAAATTGGGGTTTGATTAAAATTCAAATCGCCGCTTCATTTTCTGGCTCACGAAATTGCGCCAGCATTCGATTGATATGTTCGCGCTGGCTCGGAGTGAACGGAGCGGTTTCAGGAATGACAGGCGAGCGCGCATTGCTGGTAGAAATTCCGATCAAAAATAAATCCAAAAACTTTTTCTGTTCTGATGTAAAATCATCCGGCAATTCCACGTGCACGGCCGACAATGCCACGGCGCTGAATTTGAATTCCGGTTGCAAAGAAATGGCGTCCACAGCCTCGCTCGTCGCGGCATTTACCGCCAGATTTTCACCAAATAAATCATTCCAATGAAACGGCGCAAAACAATCGCCTGGGCGCACGCGTGGGGTGATTTGCGCTGGATAAACGGCAAAGCCTCGGCGCGAACGGACTTTGACCAAGCCGCCGTTTTCGATGCCGAGCGCGAGCGCATCTTCCGGATGAATTTCCACAAACGCGCCGGGATTAAGTTTGTTCAGCGTAGAAATCTTGCCGGTTTTGGTGAGCGTGTGCCATTGGTGCGCAACGCGGCCGGTCGTCAGCGCAAACGGAAATTCTGCGTCGGGCAATTCGGCGGGCGGCAAAAACGGACGCGCAAAAAACCGCGCCCGGCCGGATGCCGTCGGAAAATAAATCTTCGGCGCGGCGAAATTCTTCTCCAGATTTAGATAGCGGATCGGTTTGCCGGTTTTTTCGCCGGGGGCGCACGGCCACTGGCAGGATTGCCGTCGCAGACGTTCGTAGGAAATGCCGCGCAGATCGTAACCCGTTTTTGGATTCCACGATTGCCGGATTTCATCAAAGACGTCGCCGGCATTTTTGTAATTGAAATTTTCGCCGAAACCAAAATGCCGTGCCGCCTGCGCGAGAATTTCCCAATCCGCCTGCGCGTCACCCGGCGGCGGCAGCGCGGCTTGCATCAACGTGATGTTGCGTTCGGAATTCACCATCGTGCCTTCGGCTTCGGCCCACAACGCGCCGGGCAGCAAAATGTCCGCGTAACGCGAAGTTTCCGTCGGATGAAACGCGTCCTGCACGATGACAATTTCCGCGCGTTCCAATCCGGCGATGATGCGCGAACGGTTCGGCATCGAAGCGACCGGATTAGTGCCGATAATCCAGACGGCTTTGACTTCGCCGGTCGCCATTTTTTTGAACAGTTCGACGGCGTCCAATCCCGGTTTGGGCTGGATGGTTTTCGGCGGCACGCCCCAAAGCTGTTCGACGAAAGCCCGGTCGGCTTCGGAATTCACCGCGCGCTGGCCGGGCAATGAATGGCTCAAATATCCGACTTCGCGCCCGCCCATCGCGTTTGGCTGTCCGGTCAAAGAAAATGGTCCGCTGCCCGGACGACAGATTTTTCCCGTCGCGAGATGGAGATTGCAGATTGCGTTCGTGTGCCAGGTGCCGTGCGTGCTTTGGTTCAAGCCCATCGTCCAAAACGTCGTGAATTCCGGCGCTGCACCGATCCATTGGGCGGCAAGGCAAATATCCGTTTCGCACAAGCCGGTAATCTCCGCAACGCGTGTCGGCGGAAAATCTTCCAGAAAATTGCGCAGTTCATCCCAGCCTTCCGTGTGGCGCGAAATAAAATTTTCATCCACGCAATTATTTTTTACCAGCAAGTGCAGCAGTCCGTTCAGCAACGCCAGATCGGTTCCCGGTTTGATTTGCAAAAACAAATCCGCCTTGTCCGCCGTCGGCGTGCGGCGTGGATCAACCACGATGATTTTCGCGCCGGATTTTTTCCGATCCAGCAGCCGCAAAAATAAAATCGGATGACATTCCGCCATGTTTGCGCCGATGACGAGCGCACAATCCAATTTTTCAAAATCCTGATACGAACCGGGCGGCCCGTCTGCGCCGAGCGAAAGTTTGTAGCCGCTGGCCGCGCTCGACATGCACAGCCGCGAGTTGGAATCAATATTGTTGGTGCGCAAAAAACCTTTGCACAATTTTCCGGCGAGATATTGCGCCTCCATTGAAAGCTGGCCGGAAACATAAAATGCTACGGCGTCCGGTCCATATTGTTCAATGATTTTACGGAATCGAGTTGTGGCTTCGGCAATGGCGGCACCGACCTGCAACCGTTTCATTTCGGCGGCACGATTTTCGCGCGTGAAGGCGGCAGTCAACCGGCCGGGCGCGGTAAGTGCTTCTGCGCAGGTGACGCCTTTGGTGCACAGCCGTCCGAAATTGGCGGGATGCTGCTTGTCGCCGTTGACTTTGACGATGCGACCGTTTTCAACCTGCAAAACCATCCCGCAACCGACACCGCAATACGGACAGACGGTGCGAACGTTTTGCGCGGAAGTTTCAAACATTTAGTCGTTCCTGAATTTCATTCTTCGTTGGTGAACACGGCTTGCAGGGTATTTAAATCATGCCGTGCGGTGAATTTCTGAAACGTCTCACCCGTTGCGCGCCGCCGCAAATATCCTTTCAACATTTTTTCCAGCGTCGTTTTCAAGTCATCCACGGACACGCCGGAAAAAATCTGCCGCCCGACGGCTTGGTTTGCGCCAAAACCGCCGCCGATAAAAACATGATAACCATCCTCGCCACGCACTTTAGTGCCGAGCAAACCGATGTCGCCCATGTAATGTTGCGCGCAGGAATTCGGACAGCCGGTGAGATGGATATTGACCGGCGCATCCAGCGTGATTTTTTTATCAAGGTAATCCGCCAATTCAAGCGCGTGACCTTTCGTGTTCGATTGCGCGAATTTGCAGAATGAATTTCCCGTGCAGGCGATCAGCCCGCCGCGCAACAAACTTTGCTGCGTGTCAAAACCCGTTTTGCGCAGTGCTTTTTTTACCGTTTCAACGTAGGCGTCCGGCACGTTGGGGATGATGAAATTTTGCCACACCGTCAGCCGGATTTCGCCGGAGCCATACAGTTCGGCGATCTCCGCGATGCGCAACATTTGTTTCGGCGTAATCTGTCCGACGGGCATGGCCACGCCGATGTAGTTCAAACCTTTTTGTTTCTGTGGAAAAATTCCGATGTGAGAATGCGGCAATTTCGCGTCGCCATATTCCACCTTCAAATCCGCCGGCGCTCGCTGCAATTTGCCACCAAGAATTTTCTCGGTCTCGTCCAGATATTTTTCCAATGACCACGTTTCCAGCAAATGTTTCAGCCGCGCCTTTTTGCGGTCGCCGCGATTGCCGTTGGCGATATAAACGCGGACGAGCGCAACGATGACTTTGTTCAACTCGGCGGGTTTCACTAAAACGCCGAGATCGCGAGCGAAAGCTTTGTGTCCGGTTGCACCGCCGAGTGCGATACGGAAGAAAATTTCGTCACCAATCTTCACCGCTTTGGCACCGATGTCATTTGTATCCTCGACCGTGCCGATCAATCCGCCGCCGTCGAAGGCGATATTAAATTTTCGCGGCAAATCGTAAAATGAACGGTCATTGATGATGATGTGGGCGAGTTCATTGCACAGCGGCATCACGTCCATCAATTCGTGCGGATCAATACCCGCCGTGGGATTCGCCGTGAGATTGCGGATGTTGTCGGCACCCGCGCCGCGCGTGTGCAGGCCGACATTCTGGACGCGTTGCAAAAATTCCGGGCAATCGCGTGGCTGGATGAGCCGCATCTGCAGATTTGCGCGCGTGGTGATCTGGACGTAACCACTGGTCAGTTCCTTCGCGATTTTTGCCAACTCACGCAGTTGGAAAGTTTTCAGCAAACCGCCGGGAATCCGCAGCCGCGACATGAACGCTTCCTTGTTCGGCGAAAGGAAAAAAAGCCCGTTCCACTTGAAACGAAAAACTTCTTCTTTGTCCGGCGCTTTATTGCCGACGGCATTTTCAACGATTTGTTCGTAAGCGTCGAGCGGATGGAGCTCGCGCTTCACGCGTTCTTCAAAGATCAGATCGTCGAGCGAAACTTTTTTCTCCTCAACTGGTGCGGCTTCAACATCGCCGAACGTGACGCCATGCGCGGTCAAACCCGCAAAAAAACCATCAAGAAATTTCTGCTGTTCCTCGGTCAACGGCGAGCCATTGATATGCCGGATGGGAATGAAATTACTGTTCATGCTCAATAAACGTCGCGTTGGTAGCGTTTGTCCGTCTTCATTTTAGCGAGATAATTTTTTACGTCGTCCGCGCTTTTGCCGCCCGCCGTTTCAATGATTTTATGAAGCGCCGCGTCCACGTCCTTCGCCATGCGCGAAGCGTCGCCGCAAACGTAAAAATGCGCGCCCGCTTCAAGCCACGACCATAATTCGGCAGCGTTTTCCAACATACGGTTCTGGACGTAAATTTTCTCCGCTTGATTGCGAGAGAACGCCGTGGACAATTTTGTGAGATGACCGTCGGTGAACATTTTTTCCAGTTCCTCGCGATAATAAAAATCATTCGCCGCGCGCTGCTCGCCGAAAAAAAGCCAGTTTTTTCCCGTTGCCGCGACGGCACGCCGTTCATGGAGGAACGCACGAAACGGCGCGACGCCCGTGCCCGGACCAACCATGATGACTGGCGTGTCGCCATTTGCGGGCAACCTGAAGCCGTGGGACGTTTGCACAAAAATGGGAACGCGCGTCTCATCGTTGACGCGGTCGGCCAGAAAAGTTGAGGCGACGCCTTTGCGCGTGCGGCCATGCGATTGATGGCGCACGACGTTGATGGTGAGATGCACTTCGCCCGCGTGCGCTTTTGGGCTGGAAGAAATGGAATACAAACGCGGCGCGAGTTTTTTCAGCAGCGGCAAAAATTCGGCGGCGGAAAATTTTGCGTCCGGCGTTGCGAGCAGCAAGTCTATCATTTCACGACCCCAAAGCCATTTCCGCAGATCATCTTTGTGTTCCGACGCGAGCAGTTCACGCACTGCAGAATTTTTTTCAGCGATGCGTTGCAACAATTCCGGCGATGGTTTGGTGATGTCAAACGTGTTGGCGAGCGCTTTGCGAAATGACAATTCGCCGCCGGGCGCAGCCACGATTTCGTCGCCGTTACAACCGAGCGCCGCGAGCAAATCTTCGACGAGCGCGGAACAATTGGTCGGAAAAATTCCCAGCGCATCGCCTGCGTCATAATTTAACCCGGAATCAGCGAGCGAAATCTCGAAATGTCGCGTTTCTTTTTCCGAGCCGTCGGCGTTGAGTTTGCGATTCGTGAGCAGCCGCGCAGGAAACGGATTGGTTTTGGAATAACTTTCCGCAGCGGAAGTCGCCGAGGATTTTTCTTCAATGGCGACATGACCGGCTGCGGAATTTTCCACCGGGATAATTGCGGCGAGCGCGCCGTCCTGCCAGCTTTTCGTTTTGGCTTCATAATCCAGATCGCAATCGGCGAGCGGATGAATTCGTTTCGCGCCGATTTGTTCCAGACGCGCGTCAATTTTTTTCCCAGCGGCGCAGAATTGTTCATAGTTCGTGTCGCCGAGCGCGAGCACGGAAAAATTCAGATGCGTAAGTGAATTTGCGGCATCCGTCTGCAACCAATCCCAAAAACCCTGCGCGTTGTCCGGCATGTCGCCGTCGCCGTAAGTGCTGGTGACAACGAGCAGATTGATTTCCTTGCTCCAGTCAATTTTGGAATGTTCCGCCGCATCCGTCACGCGCGGAACGCAACCGCGCGATTTCGATTCCTTCGCGATCTGCTTCGCCAGTTTTTCCGCCGTGCCGGTCTGGCTGCCGAATAAGATCAACAACGGCACACTCGCAGTGGCGGAATTATTTCCCAACGCGCCCGCCTCGCTGACATGCACATAACCTTTGCCCGCGAACAGGCCGGCCATATAGCCGTTGAGCCAAAGCCGCTGTTCGGAATTGAACGGCGCATTTTCAGGAATGAATGGAATGATTTGCATGGTGATAATGATTAGTCATCGTCTGAGCAGATGGAAAATGACAAGCAACAAGCCGCATGTGATAGCGAGCAAAATGAAAAATCCGAGCTTGAAAAACAACAGTGGATTGCGTTCCAGCAACGGTGTGCCTGGCTGGTAAAACGGTCGGACTTTTGTCGGATTTTCCAGTTCAAAAAGCATCTCGCTGCAATTCTCGTAACGTTGTTCCGGCGCGACCGACAATGCGCGCGCCAGAATGGCCTCTAGCCACAACGGCGTGAGTGGATTGAGTGTCGTCAGCAGGCGCACCGTTTTGAAAATGGGAGTTTGAAATGGTTCGATTTCGCCGTAAGGCAACTTGCCGGTGAGCGCTTCGTAAAGGGTGACGCCGAGTGAAAAAATCTCCGTGCGTTCGGTCATCGCCGCGCCGGTGAAACGTTCCGGCGCGAGATAACTCGGCGTGCCCGCGCGGCCTTGCAGGCTGAAAATTTCCGACACGCTGCCGAGGTCAATGAGCCTGAAACGCAAATTGTCATTTTCACGCAATACCAAAATATTTTCCGGCTTGAGATCGCCGTGAACAAAGTCGTGACGCAAAAGAAATTGTTCTGCGCGTAGAATAAACTTAGCAAGTTCTACCGCCTGCGGCGGAGTGAGCGGAT
>JAMFSG010000214.1 GCA_026225155.1 Verrucomicrobiota bacterium | reverse complement strand
GCCCCGGTCGCATAAAACACCGCGCGGATCGGACGTTGCGCGACGAGTTTCGGATCAAGTTGTTTCAACGTGCCGGCGGTTCCGTTGCGCGCGTTCGGCAACGTTTTTTCGCCCGCGGCCGCAAGCCTGGCGTTGAACGCATCAAAATCTTTGATCGTCATGTAAGCCTCGCCGCGGACTTCAAGTAACGCGGGCGGATTTTTCGTTTTTAATTCCAGCGGAATCGCGCGGACAGTTTTGAGATTCGTCGTGATGTCGTCGCCTTCCGTGCCGTCGCCGCGCGTGACGCCGAGCGCGAGTTTGCCGTGACGATAGTGAACGCTGATGGAAACGCCGTCCACTTTCGGTTCGATGATGTATTGAACTTTGTCGTGGCCGAGATGCTTGCGGATGGTCGTGTCGAACGCGCGCAGTTCGGCCAACGTATTTTCGTCCTGCGCGCGATTGCGTTGGTCGCGATCGGGCACTTCATCTTTCGTCGGCGAATCACTGGCGGAAACTTTGTCGAGCGAAAGCATCGGCACGAGATGTCTGACGCGGGCAAATTTTTCGCTCGGCGCGCCGCCGACGCGTTGAGTGGGAGATTCCGGCGTGACGAGTTCGGGAAATTCTTTTTCCAACTTTTGCAGTTCGCCGAAAAGCTGGTCGTATTCGCGGTCGGAAATCTGCGCCGCGCCTTCAACATAATAAGCATGGTCGTGCCGGCGGATTTCAGCAGCGAGTTCGGCGTGGCGTTTTTTGGCTTCGGCAGTCACGCGGGAATTGTGCCGTGCGATGGCAAGGAAGGAAAAACTTTTTTGACCGCACGTTGTTGTGCTAACTTCCAAGCGTGCGCGGAAATCTGGCAAAGGCATTCGAGATGGCGAACACACAGGTGCTTCGCCGCGCGCCGCTGCCCAAATCTTACACGGATTATCTCGGGCGAAAATTATTTCTCTTTTTGCTGACGATGCAAGGGATCGGCGCGTTTGCGCTCATCACGCTCGGCGTCATCATTTCCAAAAACAGCGTGGCGAAAAATGTCATCCGCCCGCGCATCCGGCAGGAAATCGTCCGCGCCGGCGTCGCATTGCTGCCGATGTTTTTTTTCGTTGCGCTCGCGTTGGGATTTCTCGTCATCGGCCAAACCGTTTCGGCGCTGGCGAAAGTTGGTGCGATTGATTATCTCGGCTCCACAATGGTTATCGTCGTCGTGCGCGAACTGGGTCCGTTGCTGGCGGCGATGCTCGTGCTCGCACGCGTCGGCACAGCGAACGTGATCGAACTCGGCACGTCTCGCGCGCTCGGCGAAGTCGAGGCGCTCGAATCGCTGGGCATTGATCCGGTGCATTATCTCATCGTGCCCCGCGTGGTCGGCATGGCGCTGGGAATTTTTTCGCTCACGGTTTATTTGATCATCGGCGCGATCGGGAGCGGATATTTATTTGCGTTTTTGCAAGGCGCATCCATAACGCCCGGCGATTATTTTGAACAAATCGTCGAGGCGCTCGGCTGGCTGGACTTCGCGCTGCTCGCGCTGAAAACCATCGCGTTCGGATTTTTCATCGCGATAGTGACTTGTTATCACGGCCTCGCGCAGCCACTGCGATTGGAAGACGTTTCACGCGTGGCAGTGCGTGCCATTTCGCAAGGCATCATTGTCTGCGTATTGATTGACGCGCTGTTTTCGTTCTTCATTTATTTCAAAGATTTAATTTCATGAACGAAGTTTTTAATCCCGCCAGCATCGAAATACGCGACGTTACCGTCGCCGCGATGCGCGATGCTTCGTTCGTTGTTCTGGAAGATGTGAACTGGTCGGTGCTGCCCGGCGAATTTTGGGTGATCGGTGGCCAGCAATATTCCGGCAAAAGTGATTTGCTCATGCTCGCCGCCGGTTTGATGAATCCGGTGAGCGGAACGTGCAAAATTTTTGGCTGCGAAACTGAATCATTCGGCGAAGCGCAACTGGCCGAGCGCCTGCGCGTCGGTTTTGTTTTTCAAAACGGACAATTGTTCAACCGCCTGACCATCTCGGAAAATATTGCGCTGCCGCTGCGCTATCAAAAAAATTTGACGGCGATCGAAGCGGCGCGCGTCGTCGAAGTGTTGCTGGAAATTTTTGAACTGACGCCGCTCGCCAATTTGACGCCGGCCAATATCGCGGCGAACTGGAGATCCCGCGCCGCGCTCGCCCGCGCGCTGGTGCTCAAGCCGGAATTGTTGCTCGTGGATAATCCGCTGAACG